>DASYZN010000206.1:0-2392 GCA_035946105.1 Thermoplasmata archaeon
GCCTCGAGTCGAGCTTGGTGGCCTTTCCGAGCACTGCCGCACAAACGGTTGAGGACCGACCCGTTCAGCGGTAGGCCCGACGAGGGAATTGCGCAGCAAGAACTGCTCGCCCGATCCGGGTGTCAGGGATAGGGCCGATGGCTCCGGAGGCCCGAAGAAGCACGCCGAAGGCCGAAGGCCCGCCGATTCGACGTTGAGCGGTGGGATCGATCGTCCCTCCCTATCCTCACCGCCGGGCGGCCCCAACGGGCCCTCTTCGTCCGTGACATCCGCAAGTCACGACCGGGGGGGCTCCCTCCGGGGCCACGGCCGGGGGGTCAACCCTCGACCAGAAGTTCTTGTGGGAAAGCGGTACGGGCCCGCCGGGATTCGAACCCGGGTTCGAGGCTCCGGAGGCCTCTGTGATGTCCAAGCTATACTACGGGCCCGCGCGCCACCGTACCTACCGGCTGGTGAAGCGGCCTAAAGCCCCTTCGGGCGCGACGTCACCCCGCGGTTCCTTCGGCCTCGGCGGGCGCCGAACGTGCGAGTGGCTCCCGGAGTATCGAGCGGCGGCGGAGGAGGAGGAGGAAGTGGTCCCCCAAGTAGGAGAACGGGAACCGGGCGCCGATCCACGCGTCCCACCGGGCGAGCCGGTCGAACCGCTGCGAGAATTTTTCGGCGTATTGGGTAAGGTCAGAGGGTGGGAGGAGCACGGGAACCCCCTCGACCCGTTCGACTTCGAACGGCGATCGGAAGAGATTGAGGAAGTCTCCGACCGAGTAGGCGAAGACGTCGACGCAGAATCGGGAGGAGCCGACCGGAACCGGACGGGTCCGTCGCCCGATCGCCCGCCGGAATTGGCCCGTCAGCGAATACCCCACGATCTCAAAGGCGCACCAACGATTGTAGATCCCGACCAGGAGCCTCGCCTGGGGCCGTAGGAGGCGGTGGAGCGCCGGGGGCAGCGCCGAGAGGTCCGGTTCGCAGTTGAGCGCGCCGTAGGTCGAGTAGCCGCCGTCGAACGACGCCTCACCGAGATCGGATACCTTCGAGGGGAGTTCCCGGGCGGGCAGTCGCACGGTCTCGAGGCGCTCGGAGAGGCCCTCGTGTCGAGCCTTTTTCCGGACTACGTCGAGCATCTCCTGGGAGATGTCGACGGCAACGATCTCGTGACCCTCCCTAAGGAGAGGAAGCGTCTCCATGCCCGATCCGCATCCGATCTCGAGGAGACGCTTCGCTCCGGCGAACGTCGGCCGCAGGAGCGCGAGGGATCGGTCACGGAGGAGCCGGTTCATCCGGTTCCCGGTGATGTGCCGGTCGTAGTCGGCGGCGACGTTGTCGAACTCGGCCTCGAGCCATCGATAGTACTGGGCTTCCGGGGCGACGGGCGGAGACGCCCCGCCGATCTCGACGCGCAGCACCCGGGCCGGATGCTCGTACCACCGACGATAGCCTTCGGGCCCGTACTTCGCGAGGAAGGACGCAAGGATCCGCTCGCGCTCGGCCGCGTCGATCACGAGCGCGATCCTGCCCTGGAGGAGCCCGGCGGAGGTGCGCAGGGCCACCGAACCCCGGCGGAGCGCCTCGACCGGCCATCGGGCCGCCCGATCGCGCGCGATCAGGAAGACGATCGCACCGGACCGTGTGTACCCGAGGGGAACGCTTCCGGCGGCCGTGAGGAGCTCGAGGCTCGGCTCCTCCAACTCCCCCGCGGGGTCCGGCGGGGGCACCCGACCGGCGATCAGGGGGCGTTCGATGGGCGATCGCTCGCCCCCTCGGCGGCCAGCGCGGCGACGATGGCGGGGATCTCGTAGTCGAGGTTCTCCACGACCTTGTCCCCGACGGGCCGACGCTGGAAGACGATCCCGGCCTTCGACAGGAGCAGGAGATACGATCGCTCCTTGAGGTCGACGCCGAAGCAGAGGCCGTGATTCGAGAGGAGGTACTTCAGGAACAGCCGCTCGGAGTAGAGCTTCACGGGGTCCTAGGAGACCGGGGGGCAGTCGTTGGGGAAGATACGCTCACGCCCACCCCGCGACCTCCCTCGACTCAACCCACCCGAACGGTGGGCGGCGGGGAGGGCGGCCCGGAACGGCCACTATGGCGGGTCCACGATCGCCGACCCCAGGCCGGCGAGACGAGGAAGCGCGCGGCGTCTCCGAAGATCACCCGCTCGCCCGCGATCGCCCTCCAGGGGCGATCGCGGACGGTCCGAGCCATCGATCCCAGCATCGACCCTCGATGGGCGGGCCCCCCCTCGAGCGCCCCGATGAGCTCGGCCTGCCAGAGAGGCGCCCGGAGGACCCTTTCGGCCTCGGGATGCCCCCACGGTCCCACCAGGTTGAGGAGGACCCGGGCATCGCGGGCCCGGGGTCCGGCGAGCGCCGAAAGACGGCGGGCGGATCTGGGG
>DASYZN010000207.1:0-3992 GCA_035946105.1 Thermoplasmata archaeon
TGAACGTCCCGAGCGCGAGCCGGGCGTCGGCGGACGTCGGCCAGTCGGTCACCTTCACGTCGGTCGCTTCCCTGGGATCGGGAGGGTACACCTACACCTGGTCCGGCCTGCCCGCGGGCTGCGTCGCCTCGGGATCCTCGGCCCTCTGCACCCCGGTGAGCGCCGCCGTCCTCTCGCTCTCCGTGACGGTGAAGGACTCCGACGGCTACGCGGTGACCTCGGGCTCCCTCTCCTACACGGTCTTCGCCGACCCGAAGGCGTCGACCCCGACCGCCGTCCCGTCGACCGTCGACGTCGGGCAGGCCACGACGATCTCCACGAGCGCCTCGCTCGGCTCCGGCGGCTACACCTACCTATGGGGCGGCCTGCCGACGGGCTGCAGCGGTTCCGGCGCCTCGCTCTCCTGCACTCCGACCGCGTCGGGGACGTTCACGGTGAGCGTCACCGTGACCGACTCGAACGGCTTTTCGACGACGTCGAGCGGCCTCTCCCTCTCCGTCTACGCCGATCCGACGGTCCCGACCCCGACGGCGAGCCGACCCTCCGCCGACGTCGGGCAGTCGGTCACCTTCACCGCGAGCCCGACCGGCGGATCGGGCGGGTTCACCTACGCGTGGAACGGCCTGCCGCCGGGCTGCGCCGGCGCCACGAGCTCGATCGTCTGCACGGTCACCGGCTCGGGACCGTTCACCGTGTCGGTGAAGGCGACCGACTCCAACGGATTCGCCGCGACGTCCGGGGGCCTCGCGTTCACGGTCTACTCGGACCCCACGGTCGCGACCCCGAGCGCCCTGCCGTCGAGCGTGGACGTCGGCCAGACGACGACCCTCTCCGATTCCGCCTCGAGCGGCTCCGGGGGCTTCACCTACGCCTGGTCGGGCCTCCCGGCGGGATGCTCCGGGGCGACCTCGACGCTGGCCTGCGACCCGAGCACCTCGGGGACGTTCTCCGTGAGCCTCAAGGCGACCGATTCCAACGGCGTCTCGGCCACGTCGCCCGCGGTCACGCTGACCGTCGATCCGGACCCCACGGTCGGCGCGCCGTCCGCCTCGCCCGCCAGCGCGGACGTCGGGCAGTCGGTCACGTTCTCGGTCTCGGCCTCCTCGGGATCCGGCGGCTTCACCTACGTCTGGTCCGGACTGCCGTCCGGTTGCTCGGGAAGCTCGGCGTCGGTCCCGTGCGCGATCACCGTCGCGGGGAGTTCCGTCGTCTCGGTGAGCGTCACGGACTCGAACGGGTTCACCGTCGCGAGCGTCTCGACGTCGTTCACCGCCGACCCGGATCCCTTGGTGAGCGCGCCTACCCCCTCGCCGGCCTCGGTCGACGTGGGCCAGAGCGTCGCCTTCTCCGTCGTCGCGTCCCTGGGCTCCGGCGGCTACACCTACGCCTGGAGCGGGCTCCCCGCAGGCTGCGGCGCGGGGACGCCGAGCGTGAGCTGCCTGCCGACGACCGCCGGGCCGCTCTCGATCTCGGTCCGGGTGACCGACTCCAACGGGCTCGCCGTCGTCAGCGCGGCCCTCGCCTACACCGTGCACGCCCTCCCGCAGATCGCCGCGAGCCCGTCGGCCTCCCGGGCCTCAGCCGACGTCGGCCAGTCGATCACCTTCAGCGTCTCGGCCTCCGCCGGCCTTCCGGCACTCGGCGCCCCCGCCGGCGGGGCGGCCGCGCTCTCCCTCACCTACGACTGGACGAGCTCGAACGCCTCCCTGAGCTGCGCCTCCAGCGCCGGTCCGTCGGTCACCTGCGTCGCGACCGCGGCCGGGACCTACACGGTCCACGTCGTCGTGACCGACTCGAACGGGGGGACCTCCTCCTCGACCTCCTCGGCCTACGTCGTCCTATCGGACCCGAGCGCCACGGCGCCCACGTTCGTCGCCTCGACGATCGATGTGGGCGGCCTCCTCTCGGTGAGCGAGACCGCCTCGGGCGGCGCCTCGGGCTACACCTACGTCTGGTCCGGGCTCCCGACGGGTTGCGCGTCGACGGCCGCCTCGTTCACCTGCCACGCGAACGCCTCCGGCACCTACGCCGTCACGGTCCGGGTGACCGACGCGAACGGCTTCGCGTCGGCGGCCGCCTCGGCCTCCCTGGTCGTGAACCCGTCGATCGCCGTCACGCTGAGCGGCAGCGGGCTCGGTGGCTCCGTGACGTCGGGGGAGAACGTCTCCTTCACGGCGATCGCCACGGGCGGGACGAACCCGCTCTCCTACGCCTGGCGGTTCTCCGACGGCGGCGGGGCGAGCGGTTCCACGGTCGCCCACACCTTCGGGAGCTCCGGGAGCTTTTCGGTCGAGGTCTGGGTGAACGATTCCGCGGGCGGGAGCGCGTCGAAGAACTACACCGTCTCCGTCGCGAAGCCGGCGGCGACGTTCCTCGGAGTCGCGCCCGTGGCCGGCTATGCCCTCCTGGGGGCGCTCCTCCTGCTCGCGGCGCTCCTCGTCCTCGTCGGCCTCGTCGCCCTGCGACGCCGGGGCCGCGGTCCCGCCGAGGCGCCGGCGGCGGTCGGCGGCCCGGCCCCCGCGCCCCCCGCCCCCTGGCAGCCCGGAGGGGCGGGAGCGCCGGGGGACGAAGCCGGCCCCACCGACCTCGACAAGACCCTCGAGGAGCTCGAGCGGATCAGCAACAGCCGAAGCCGCCCGAAGCCGTAGGAATCCGACGCGCCCTCCCGAGGTCCCCGGGGGCGCCCCAAGCGCGTCCGAGGGGCCGAGGACGTTCCCGGCCTTTTCCGGGGTTCACCGGTGCCGCACGCCGGGGCCGGAGGCCCCGGTGCGGGCCGTCGGAGCGTCCCGGACGATGAGGACCGAGGTCGGGACGGCGTTCACGAGGTCGGTCGAGACGCTTCCGAGGAGGAGCCGCCCGCCCCTCGAGAGCCCCCGGGAGCCGACGACGACGAGGTCGTGGGGCTCCTTCTCGAGGAAGCGCCTCAGGGCCGTCACGACCTCGCCCTTCAGGTAGACGGTCTTGCACTCCCCGACCCCGCGCGAGCGCGCGGCCGCTTCCGCGGCCTCCAAGAGATCCCCGAGCGCCTTCCCCTCGGGGGTGACCGGAACGAGCCGGGCGAGGATCGGATCCTCCCCCCCGCCGTGGGGGACCGTGGCGATCGTGAGCGCGGCCCCGAACCGCTCGCAGAGCCGGATCGCCGCCTCGAGGGCGACCTGGGACGGCCCGCCCCCGTCGAACGCCACCAGGACCCGTCGGAAGCCTCCCGGCCCGTCGAGGCGGCCCGCCGGGGCGGCCCCCCCGGTCGGGGCGGGTTCCCCCGGGCTCATTCCGTCGCCCGCACGGCGTCGGCCGGCGGGAGCTTCGACGCCCGCCGCGAGGGGGCGGCGACGGCGGCCATCGCGAGCAGGTAGGAGATCCCCACGATCAGCGCGAGCGACGGCCAGGGGATGGCGAACGTGGCGACCCCCGCGGCGGCCGCGCTCGGGCTCTGGGAGAGGTCGTAGACGATCAGGAGCCCCAGGCTCGTGCCGATGCCGATCCCGAGGAGGGAGACGAAGGAGTACTCCCCCCAGAAGGAGAGGAGGGTCATCCGCTGGGTGAAGCCCATCGCCCTCAGCATGCCGATCTCCCGACGCCGCTCGACGACGGCCCGCAGGGCGAGGATGCCCATGGCGGCGATCCCGACGGCGAGGCCGAGGCCGACGAAGATCTCGAGGAGGCCGATGATCCCCTGCTCCTGGGAGATCGACGTGGCCAGGAGCGCCTCGAAGTCGAAGAGGACGAGGCCGTAGGGGAAGAAGGCGGCCTTCGCGAGCTGGGAGGCCCGCACGTGGGAGACGCCCGGGGCCACGGAGAGGAAGAAGGCGTCGAGCTTGGTGAGGCCGAGCCCCTGGGCCGTCGAGGGGTTCACGAAGATCCCGTTGACGAACGATTCCGAGAGGATCCCGATCACCGTGACGTTCGCTTGGTGGCCGTTCAGCGGGTTCGTGAGGGCGAGCGACTCGCCGACCGACGCCGTCGGATGGGGGGCCATGGGGCCGCCCGAGCTC
>DASYZN010000208.1:0-1945 GCA_035946105.1 Thermoplasmata archaeon
AGCGCATCCTGCGCACCGACCCCTGGCGCGACGGCGATCCGCCCGAGTACCGTGTCAGCGAGTGGGACCCGCAGCGGTTCGGCGGCGGGGTGAACCTCGAGCCCGCCCCTGCCCTCGGTTCCGGGCGTCTCACGGCGCTCCACCGGGTGGCCGTTGTCGTCCAGGACCAACCCGCGGCGCTCGAGTGGTATCGGGAGGTCCTGGGCCTGAAGGTCCGCGAGGACGATTCCGACACGGGGTTCGTCGAGCTCTCGTTGGGGAGGGGTACGGCGGGGCTCTCCCTCGTCAGCCCCCGACCGGAATGGGGCGAACCGTACTTCTCCGAGGCGCGGGCCCGGATCGGGCGGGCGACGGGGATCGTGTTCCAGACCGACAGCGTCACCGCGCTCGAGCTGAGGCTCCGTCACGCCGGCGCCGAGGTGACCGAACCGCCGAAGCCCCAACCGTGGGGCGGGCAGACGATTCGGTTCTGCGACCCCGACGGCAATGAGTACCTGGCCTTCGAAACCGGGGCGCTCCGGCCAGCGCCGAAGATCGCGGTTCGCGTCACCCCGACGGCGGCCCGGGGTGGTCCCGTCGGAGGCGGCGGACGTTTACGGGAATCGTCCCAGCCAAAGAAGGTAAAGGCCGGCCGCCTGCCCCCGACGAGGCGGCCATGAGCGAGATCCTGCCCGGAGTGCATCAGGTCGAAGGCGTCGACCCATCGCCGGATTTCACGACCCACGTCTACCTGGTCGAGGACCGCACCCGAGGTTGGACCCTCGTCGACACCGGTCTACCGAGCGCCTACAACGCGATCGTCGCCTACCTCAAGAAGATCGGCGTACCGCCGACCGACGTCAAGCAGATCCTCATCACCCACCTGCACAACGATCACACCGGCACGCTGGAACGGCTCGCCCAGCTGACGCACGCGAAGACCTACGCCCACTGGGTCGAAGCCCCCTACATCGCCGGGAACCCCCGATACGATGGTCCCGGGCATCCGCCCGAGCACCCGACGAAGGTCTCGAACACCTTCAAGGACGGCGACGAGCTCCCGTTCGGGGGCGACCTCGTGGCCTACCACACCCCGGGCCACACGCCCGGTTCGGCGACCTACTACTCCCCGAGCACGAAGGTCGCCTTCTGCGGAGACCTCTTCATGGGAATACCGAAACTGGGACTGACGGTACCGGAATACACTCAGCACACGCTCACAGCCCAGATCTCGGCCCGTCGCGTCGCCGCCCTGGGGGCGGAATCGATCCTCTGCCACCACGGCGGCCCGTTCCTCAAGGGTGCCGGCGCCGAGCTCAACGCGCTGGTCCGATCGTTCTGATCCGAGCGGAGACCCTCGCCGCTCGCCCGGCCGGCAAGTGGGACTGGCCAGATTCGAACTGGCGTCTCGGAGTCCCGAACCCCGAAGGATGGACCAAGCTACCCCACAGTCCCGAAGGCCCGGCGCGGCCCATCCACCAAAGGTCGGTATATGAGCCCGGGGGCGGACGCACGGGCCTCCGGACCAGGACGCCCGAGGAGTCTCCCGCGACTGCCGACCTCGAGTGAAACTGCGGCGTCTCGGGGCGTTTCTCCCGTCCCGAGTCGGTTCAAGTAGGCCGGAACGCTGGTAGCGACGTGAGCTCAGGCGGACCCCCGCCGTTCCCCGGCCTGGCGACGCATCCCTCCCTGTCGTACGAGATCCCGGGGCTCCGGGAGGACCCGACCATGTGCCTGCGCTGCCGCGCGGCACAGATGCTCTGCGGCAAGCCGACCTGCCCGATCCTCCTCCGGCACGACGCGTTCCTGAAGACGCTGCCCGCGAGCCCCAGCCGGGAGCTCGACGGAAATTCTCCCCCGGCATTGTTCGTGGGCCGGTTCGGCTGGCCGAAGATCTCGGTGGGGCCGCTATTGTCGACGCAGCACGGCGACACCCAACTCCTGGACCGGCCGGAGTCGTGGGTGG
>DASYZN010000209.1:0-10729 GCA_035946105.1 Thermoplasmata archaeon
AGCGCCCCGCTCGCGCCGTCGGTTTTAAGCCACGAGTCGTGTAGCCGCCGCCGTCGGATCGGCGTGGGGGCCCCGAAATGTCCCGAGAGACCCAGGGAACTGCGACCCGTGGGAAGGTCGTCCCGCCTCCCCGATCGTCTCGCCCTCGTCCGGCCACCCCCCCGACCGCCCGGGGGGGTTCTGGCGGCTCGGTGCTCGTCACCGGGTCGGAGGGATTCATCGGCACCGTCCTCAGCGCGCGCCTGGCCGCCGAGGGCCACCGGGTCACGGCCGGTTTCCTCGACGAGGCGGCTCGGATGCCGGCGCCGCCCGGGGTGACCTACGAGCGACTCGATGTGACCGACGCGTCTCGCGTGCGGGACGTCGTCCGGGCGTGTGCCCCGGCGCAGATCTACCACCTCGCGGCGATGAGCCTCCCTTCGCGCTCCTGGGTCGAGCCGGGCGAGACGCTCCGGGTGAACGTGCAGGGAACCGTGAACGTGCTCGAGGAGGCCCGCCGTTGTTCCCCCCAACCTCAGGTGTTCATCGCCTGCTCGAGCGCCGAGTACGGTGACGCCCCGATCCCTCCGACGGGCACCGACGAGTCGTCCCCCCTCCTGCCGCTGCATCCCTACGGGGTCAGCAAGGTCACGCAGGACCTGCTCGGACGGCAGTACTTCCGGAACTACGGGCTCCCCGTGGTCCGCGGTCGCATCTTCAATACGATCGGACCTCGGAAGACCCACGACGCCCCCAGCGATTTCGCCTCCCAGATCGCCCAGGTGGAGGCCGGAAAGGCCCGAAGCGTTCGCGTCGGGAACCTCGATACCCGCCGGGACTTTACCGACGTTCAGGACATGGTCGTCGGGATCAAGACGATCACGACGAAGGGGCGGGCGGGAGACGTCTACAATCTCTGCAGCGGTCGGCCGACGTCGCTTCGGGTGGCCTTCGAGAGCCTCTTGTCGTTCGCTCGACGGAAGGTCCCCTGGGAGGTCGATCCGGAGCGATTGAGGCCGGCGGACGAACCGCTGATCCTGGGAGACAATCGCAAGGTCGCGACGGAACTTGGCTGGTCCCCCCAGATCCCGGTCGTGGAAACGATGCGTTCCATCTACGACTATTGGCGAACCGTCGAAGGGGTCGCCTCCCCCGTCGATGACTGACCCCGCTGAGTCCCGCGTTCCCGATCCGAGCGGGCGACCCGACCACCCTCCCGGGGGACCGAGGACGAAGACCCTCCCGGTCAGGCCCTCGTCGGAGGCCCTCCGGCGGAGCCGCTGGGAACCGGCACGCGCCCCGCCGAGCGCCAGTGCTCGAGGATCTCGCGGAGGGTCTGACGGAACTCGATCTGCGGTTCGAACCCCAGCGCCCGGATCTTCGACACGTCGGCGAGATGGACCGGTTCGTCCACCGGCCGAACCCGGCGCTCCTCCCGCACGGTGACCAGGGGGACCTTCGCGAGACCGACGAGCTCCTGAAGGATGTCCGATACGCGCCTCGGCCGGCCCGACCCGATGTTGTACGCGCCGCCGGGGCGACCCTTCTCGACGACGAGCACCATGGCCCGGATCGCGTCGCGGACGTCGGAGATATCGCGCTGCGGATCGAGGTTGCCGACGTGGACCTCTCGGGGCGCTCCGTCCCGCTCCGCGGCGGCGATCTGGCTCGCGAAGTCGTTGCAGGCATCCCCCAGCTTGCCGGGGCCGGTCGTCCCGAAGATCCGGTAGCGAAATACGGTCAGCCCGGCCCCGAGAAAGTACTGGTAGCAGAGGAGGTCGGCCGCCGCCTTGCTCGATGCGTACGGCGTGCCGGGAGCGAGCGGGGCCTCCTCGGGGGTCGGGGTGACCGTCGGCCGCCCGTACTCCGTTCCGCTCCCGGCGAAGGCGAGCACGCATTTCCCCGGCCGCGCGCGCACCGCCTCGAGAAGGTGGAGGGTCCCGAGCACGTTGACCTGGAACGTCCGATCCGGATCCTTCCAGGAGGCGTCGATGTACGCCTGACCGGCGAAGTGGAAGATCACGTCGGGGTCGACGGTGCGGACGGCATCGAAGACGGCGGTGCGATCGGTGATGTCGAAGGCCAGGTGTCGGTGGCCCCGGGGTCGGCCGCCGGGGGTCGTCGCGTCCCCGAGGCGGTCGGTCGACGTCACGTCGACCCCGAGACCGAGGAGGTGCCGGCACATGTACGAGCCGAGGAACCCCGACCCTCCCGTGACGAGCGCGCGATCCATCCGTACCGAGCCTCGCAGCGGGGTCCGGGCCATATAACTCCGGGCCTACCGATCTCGCCGGGGCCCCGCGCGCCGCCGACGCGCCCGGCGAGGGCCGCGGGGTTACCGAAGCGCGAGCAGGTTCACCGTAGAGGCGGCCCGCAGGGGGTCGGACTCCAACCGGATCTCGGGACCCTCTCCATCGATCGGCCGCGCCCGGTGGAGACCGAGCTCCAGGAGCCCCTGGCGGAGCTCGTCGAACGACGATCCCCCGCGGTGGATCGCCCCCGGACTCAGCTCGAGGATGACCCGCAGTTCGGTCGCCCGAAGGCAGGTCTCCCGCATCCCGCGGAGCGCCGGAGCCTCCCCTCCCTCCAGATCGAGCTTGATCAGGAGATCGCCCGGCCACCCCCGCTCCCGCAGGAAGGCATCGAGGGTCGTCGTGCCGACCTCGATGGCGTCCGGACCCCGCCTCGCTCCTGGGCTCAGGTGCCCTTCCGTGCCGAACCGATCGCGGACGAAGGTCGCCCGGTGCGAGACGTCCGACAACGCCAGGGGAACGGGCAGCGCGTTGGTGCATCGATTGCTCTCGAGGTTCCGCGCGAGGTAGCCGAAGTTCCATGGATCCGGCTCGAAGGCGTAGACCCGTCCCGTCGGGCCGGCGAGCCGCGAGGCGATCAGGGCGTAGTAGCCGATGTTGGCGCCGCCGTCGACGACGGTCCAGCCCGGGCGGATCGACCGCACGAACCAATCCGTGAGCTGGGGCTCGTAGCGCCCGGCGCGATAGGTCCGGGCCGCCGGCAGGTGGGGGGGCAGCGCGAAGCGGATCCCCCCCGGGCCGGTGGCCGTCGATTCCGCGAACGGGCCCGGAAAGACCCGCGGGGCGATCCGCAAGAGGGGCGGCTCGATCACCCCCCAGACCCATCGGCCGCGCAGCCGATCGCGCACCCGTCCCGCGGTGGCCCAGAGGAGGTCCGCGTAGGTGGCCCCGGCACCCGGCGGCCCATCGTCCGGGGTCACGGGGAGTCCCTCGGGATCGCGCCGACGGATCCCGTGGACTGCGCGGGGGCTGGGGACGAGGTCGCGACGAGCGACGAGGCGTCCACCCGCTTCAGTCCCACGTAGACCCGACGCGCCCAAGACCGGTGGACGCTCAACCCGAGGAGGAGGGCGAGGATCGCCCCGGTGCGGAGGTCGCCCTCCGCGACGCTCCCCGCCACGGCCCACAACGCCCTGCGGACGATCGACCGCGGTTCCGCCACCGATTCTCCGGTCAGCGCCCAGAGGAGGAGCTCATAGGTGGTCCCCCGCAGGAAGCTGAAGCGGCGGACCGTGGGCGAGGGAGCGCGATCCGACAGGACGTAGCAGGAGCGAGCCGTTCCTCGGAGGAACTCGAGGTGGGCCTCCGGGAGGGACGGTTGATGGAGATCGTGGTTCCCCTGGCTCGGATGGGTCCGGTATTCGGTGAGGACCTCGGCTCGGTCGATCACGGCCCGTCCGGGGCCGTGGGTGAGCGCGAGGAGGGCGAAGTCCTGGTAGTTGGTGATCGCCGAGATCGCGTCGAGGGAGGCGAGCAGGGCGCTTCGCCGCACGGCGTGCGAGCTCGTGTTGTAGTAGCCCCACGACCGGCGAATCCGGGCGAGATCCCGGGCCGCGAGGGGGAGCTCGAAGGTGAGCGATGGACCGACCGGGGCTTCCGGGGAACGGATCGGCTCCCGGAGCGGACCCACCCGGACGAATCGGTGGTGGAAGTGGACGACGGCCGGGTCGTGGAAGACCGCGATCAACCGATCGATCTTCCCCGGGCGGAACACATCGTCGTCGTCGAGGAAGGCGAGGACCGCTCCGCGGGCGGCCCGGATCCCGATCGCCATCATGGCGCCGACGCGCAGTTCGTCCGTCTCGATCACCCGGGCCCCCCTCGATTCGAGGTCCTCCCGGAGGGATCCCTCAAGGGGATCGGAGACGACGAGGACCTCGCAGCGGCCCCGACCCGCCTCGGGTCCGAGGACCGAGCCGACCGCCTCGGAGAGGAAGCGATGCCGCCGGAAAGCGAGGACGAGGACGGAGACGAGGGGGGACGACGACGGTCCCGCCGGGGGAGCCGCCGGCGGGAGCGACCCGGCCGGCGAGCGCCCGCCGCGGGAAGCGTTCGGGGGAGCAAGGGTCCCGTTCATGGATCGACCGAGGTCTGGATCAGGGAGACCCGGTAGAGGATGGCTCGAGTGATGGTGGTCGCGGTGACGGCGGACGTGCTCCAGACCTGGGGACTGGTCCAATGGAACGTCATCGTCACGTTCTGCTCCGTCGGCGATCCGGTGGGGTCCGAGAGGTTCGTCTCGGCCAGGATGGTCTTCGCGCCGTTCGCCAGCACGACGTTGTAGTCCCTCCCCGACGGGGAGAGGTTGTACGGCGTCACGGAGACCGTGACCGGATTGCCGACGCAGTCGAGGGACAGTTGGGGTCCCGTCCCGTTCGCCGTCAGGGTCAGCCAGAGGGTCATCGTGTACGTCCCCGGGGGCAGATCGTAGAGATACGGTCCCATCCAGAGGACGCCCGCCGGGGGCACCGGGGTCACGCTGGCGAGCGCCGGCCCGTCCCGGGTCGCGTCCCTCCCATCGATGGCGGAGTAGACCGTCGTCACGAGATCCCCTCCCGCGAGGACGACCGTGGCCGGTGCCCAGAGGATCGGGGCCGTCGTCCACCCTCGCTCATACAGGACCGTACCGCCCGCCTCGGCGAGGACGCCGAACGCCGAGAGGTTCGCGAGCCGCAGGACGACGGACGAGCCGAAGAAGTCCACGGTCAGATCGAGCAGTACGAAGGACGACCGGTTCACGTAGCGATCGAGCCAGCTCGCGAAGCTCGCGTTCCCGGCGAAGTAGCTGCTGATCGGGACCACGAAGGCCTGCACCCGGTCCGACAGCTCCGGGAAGATCGGGTTCACGGTGAGGACCGCGGCGTTCGCGGGGACCAGCTCCGCGATCCGGTGCAGTTCCCCATCATGGGCGGTCACCGTCGGGATCCCGTGCGAGATGTCGGGATAATTGAGTTGCGGCGAGGGGAGCAGGGGGGAGACGACCAGCGAGGCGAGCACGACGCCGACGAGGAGCGAGGCAGGGGGGAGCGCCCCCGGCGCGCCGCGCCGGAATCGGAGCCGCGGCGACCCACGGTCGAGGGCCGACCGGGTGGGGTCCACCTCGGTCGATCGAGACGCCAGGAAGGTTCGAGCCCGACCGAGGCCGAACGCCGCCCCCGCAACCAGGAACGGCAGCGGATAGCCCGAGTATTGGTCGCCGAATCGATAGAAGCTCGACGCGTCCGAGATCGCCAGGAGCGCGAGCCACCCCCCGACCGGGAGGAGGAGGCGCTTCGGACCCAGCAAGGGGAGGAACCCGAGCGCGCCGAAGAGCACGAGGGCGTAGGCGGCCTTTTCGCCGCCCTGGTAGGTGAGGGCCGACGCCGCCGAGGCGGGGTGGAGGATCGCATACGGGATGGCGGAGAAGAACGAGAGGTTCGGGCCGAGGACCCCCCAGTTCCCGGAGTAGCCGGCCCCCAGGGTCCCGGCGAACAGGGTGTGGCTGGGGAGTCCGATCATGAGATACGCGAAGGGGATCCAGGCCACCGAGATCGCGAGCCCCAGGGCGATCGGCCGCGCTTCCGGGGGCATCGGGGTGTGATGCCGCCCCCGGTCCCAAAGGATCGAAAGTAGCCCCGCGAGGGCGAAGAGGGCGAGGAACGGGGCGATCGTCTCGAGGATCCCGAGACAGCCCATCACCCCGAGGAGGAACGCCTTCCATCGGCGATCGTAGTAGAAGTAGAGCACCCAAAGGACCGCCGCCGGAAGCAGCGACTCCAGGTGGAAGTCGTACCACCCGACCCCCAGGAGGACGGGGGAGGCGAGGTAGACGGCCGCAACCAGGACCCCGAGCCGATCGGATCGGGTCGCCCGGCGGCCCAACAGGAACGCCGGCACCGCCCCCGCCGCGAGAGCGCCGGCCTGGAGGACGAGGAGGGTCCGAGGATCGGGGACCACGGCGTATATCGGGAGCAGGAGGAAGAGGACGGGGGCGAAATGCCCCGCCAGCAGGGACCCGGGGTTCCCCGAGGGGAGATCCGCCGAATAGTAGAAGAGACGGTGGGAGAACGCGGTCGTGTAGAACGCCTGGTTGTAGACGCCGAGGTCCCAAGCATACGTCTGGAACGCCCAGTACCGTTCCGAAAGGAGCCACCCGAGGGCGGCGAAGTAGGCGACCGACGAACCGATCACGAGGTAGAGCGGGCCCCGGGCGCGTCCCGTGGGGGAGAGGGCCCGGAGCCGATCTCGCCAGGTCGGTCGTCGCGGAGGGGCCGCCGTCCCTGCGTCCGCCGTGCTCACCGGGGGAGCGGGGGCGGGCGAGGACCCCGGGACGACCGGGACGGGGGTGTTCGCGGGGGTCGCCGCCGTCGACGCGGTCCCGTCCGCTCGATCCTTCAAGGCGGTTCGCTCCCCTTGCGGCGGGCGGCCCGGCCCCACGGGTCCCATCGGCGGCCCGGATCGCCCAGCCCGGGACCGTGCCGCTTGCGGAGGTCGATCCGGGACGGCATGGGGTCAGTCCGCCGAGATCTGGACGAGGGAGATCCAATCGAGCCGCTGCGACGAGCCCGGGGCGAGGACCCATCCCTGGGTGTCGAGGATGCCCGGACCCTGCCAGTCGAGGAGCGTCGTCCAATCGCCCCCGAACGAGCCGTTGCCGGTGCCGTTCCACGTGACGGTCTGGTTCGAGAGGACCTTGAGGGGTCCCGCCGCTTCGACGAACCGGAAGGAGTAATCCTGCCCGTTGGCGCCGGATGAGGTGGTCGATTCGTGGACCTCGATCGGGCGGGTCAGCACGGCGAAGGCGGTCTGAGGGCCCTGAGATAGGGCCTGCACCTCCAGGTGGGCCGTGATCCGATAGGTCCCCGGGGGAGTCCCTTCGACGACGGGGCCGTCCCAGAAGAGCCCCGTGGGAAGCTGGGCGGGATGGAGCAGGGTGGGGCCGTACGGCCCGACGACCGTCCGGTCGACCTCGGACTTGTCCTGATGGAGATCCCCTCCCGCGACGGTCACGCTGAACGGCCTCCAGATCGTCGGCGGTTCGGACCAGTCCCGGGCGTAGAGGTACGCCCCCGCCGCGCCGGCTTCCAGGCCGAAGCCCGTCAGGTTCGCGGTCTCGACCAGGAGGTAGGCGTTCGTGTAGTCCACCTCAAAATCGACCAGGACGAATTGGGATTCGTTCACGTAGGTTGCGACGACGCCCGAGAAGGTCAAGGGGTGCAGGAACAGGCTCGAGATCGGCAGTACGTAGGCGTTGGGACGATCGGAGACCTCGGGGAAGAGCAACGACGTCGTGAGCACGCCGGCCGACGACGGGATCAGCCCGATGACCTGGTGGAGGAGCTCGTCGTGGGACGAGATCGTCGGAAGGCCGTGGGCGACGGCATTGAACGAACCGTGCGGGGCGGGGAGGAACGGGGAGGCGACGCCCGAGACGACGACCACCCCCGCGATCAAGAGGCCCGCGAGCGCGGGGCTCCGCAATCCGGAGCGGACCGGACGGAGATCGACCTTCCGCCACCATTCGGCCCCGGTGATCGCGGCGGGAAGCAGGAACGGCAGGAGGTAGCCGGTGTACTGGTCGTTCAGGACGTAGTAGCCGGTGTGGTTCGAGAGGAGGGCGAGGCTCAACCAGGCCGCCGCGGGCAGGAGGTAGCGGCGCTGGCCGAACAGCGGCAGGAAGGCGAAGCACCCGAGGGTCAGGGCCACGTAGAGGGCCTTGGGTCCGGGATCGTGCGCGAGGGCCAACGCGGCCGAACCCGGGGAGAGGATCGCCCGCGGGAACACGTCGAGGATCGAGGAAGCCCCCAGGACCGACCAATACCCGCCGTACGCCGGGCCGAACGTGCCCCCGTTCGAGCTGAAGGCGAACGTGGCGAGCCCGGAGATCCCCAGCCAGACGATGGCTGTCGCCGTCGCGAGACCCGCGAAGCGCAGTTCCTCCCGGAACGGCTCGGCCCCCAGTCGATCGCGTCGCCAGAGGGCTCCGATCAGGGCGGTGGTCCCGAACACGATGACGAACGGGGCCATCGTCTCGATCACGGAGAGGGCGACGAGGAGGGCGGCGAGGAAGGGGACGAGCCGCCGCCGTTCGTAGAGGTAGATCGCCGTGAGTCCGCTGACGGGAAGGAACGCCTCCGGGTGGAAGTCGTACCATCCGGTCCCGACCGTCAGCGGGGCGAGGAGGTAGAGGCCCGCGAAGAGGGCGGGCCAACCCCCCGGGCCGAGGTGCCGGCGGGCCAGGTAATAGACGGGGACGGCCCCCGAGGCGAGCGCCAGGGCTTGGATCCCGAGGAGCGTCGAGGGCGTCGGGACGGGCGCGTACAGCGGCAGGAGGCCGAGCAGGAACGGGGAGAAATGCGCCGAGAAGAGGAAGCCGTTGGTCCCGGCGGGCAGGTCGGCGGTGTAGTAGAAGAACCGGTGATCGAAGACCGTCGTGTAGAACGCCTGATGATAGACCCCGAGGTCCCAGGCGGCCGTCTCGAAGGCCCAGTACCGCGTGCTCCAGATCCAGCCGACGAAGATCGCGAAGCCTCCGACCGCGGCGAGGAGCCCGAGGGGGACGGCCCGGGGGTCCCGGAACCCTCGCCATCCGCGGAGCCGTTCGTAGCGGCGGGCGAGCGAGAGTAGGCCCGGGAAGGACCGCCGGGATCGCGGTTCGGAAGCCGCGGGATCCGGGGAGGTCGTCCGGGGTGGAGCGACCGAGCGCGGCGGCCCTTCGACCGGAGGGGTCTCCGTCGGGTTCGTCATCTCGGTACCTCCGGCCCACGTGAGGGATCAAGAACGGCGCCCACCCGCCGCCCCGGTCCCGCCCAAGGTTCTGGAGGGCTAGTGGAACGCGATCTCACGGACCATTTCGATGCCGATCCGTGCGGCGCGCGCCCGGCTTCCGCCGGCTCCCTTCGACAGCCCCACCCGCTTGCGGAAGCGGATCGGCACTTCGATGATCGACAGATTGTGGCGGAAGGCGATCAGGATCATGTGCGGAGAGAAGTAGTGCCCTCCGACCGTCAGGTCGTCCACGATCCGGGCGAGCGCGTCGCGGCGAATGATCCGGAACGTGCATCCGACATCGGTGAGGCGGGCACGTCCCAGGAACGTCGTGTCCCAGTATCGGAGCCGGATCAGGAAGGCGAGGAAGAGGTTCCCCCACGCCAGGAACCAATCCATCTGCGAGCCCGCGCTCGTGAGGATCCTCGTGGTCCGGGTCCCGAGGACCATGTCGCAGTTGGCCAGGTACGGGAGCATCTTCTCGAGATCCTCGGCGAAGAACGTCATGTCCCCTTCGGCGAGGACGACGATCTCCTCCGTCGTGTGGTCGAGCGCGTATCGGAGGCCTCCCATGCACGCGTACCCGTATCCCTGGCGCGTCTCGGCGTAGACCGTCGCGCCGTTCGCCCGGGCGACCTCGGCCGTCCGATCGCTCGAATTGTTGTCGACGACCACGATCGGACCGATGCTCGGGAGGGCGCGAAACTCCTTGACGGCCTCCCCGATCGCGAGTTCGTCGTCGTAGGCCGTCAGGACCACGGTCGCCTTCTTTCCGGACCACTCGAACGGGGCCGTCGTGGAGACCGAGGAGGACGCGCTCCGCCGGGCGAGGAGGAGGAGCAATCCCACCAAGGCGGGGAGGAGGAGGAAGAAGTAGGTCGCGTCCAAGGCCAGGAACATCCCCATATTCGAGCCGAGGAACGGGATCAACGGGGGATCGATGGCGAGGAAGACGAGCTCACCCAACCTCCAGACAAAGACCCCCGCGGCGAGGGCGATCGACCCGCCGGCGAGCGCGACGCTGAACAAGAAGAGATGGACTAACGCTCGTCCCATGACCCGGCCGTCGAGGAAGAATCCTACGGGTGCGGCTTTTAAGCTTTGTTGGAACAGCACTTCGACCGGCCCGATCGACACGCCCTCTCGGGTCGGGGACCCCCTACCGTACGCCGTTCGGATCGGCGGCCCCGAGGGGGGAAAGGGTTCTCACACGCGTTCTGTGTAACTGCTGAATGCTGCCAGCTTAACGTAGCTGCGGACGTTAGTGGCCGCGGGCTGAACGGATCGCCCGAAGGCTTTCCGCGTACACCCCGGCTCTATCGAACTCGTCTTTTACGAATGTCCTCATGGGTCTCTCGTTTTCGAGGGGGTTTCGGGCTTAGATGCTTTCAGCCCTTATCCCGTAGCGCGTGGCTGCTCAGCGATGCCTTGCCAGACAACTGATGGACTAGAGGCGCCGATTCCCCGTTCCTCTCGTACTGTGGGAACCTTCTCGTCAGAGACCCTTGCACTTCCGCCAAAAAGCAACACACCTGTCTCGCGACGGTGTAAACCCAGCTCACGATCCCTTTTAATGGGCGAACAACCCCACCCTTGGTAGCTGCTGCACCACCAGGATAGGCAGAACCGACATCGAAGTAGCAAGCCTCCAGGTCGATAGGGACTCTTGCTGGAGACAACTCAGTTATCCC
>DASYZN010000210.1:0-6287 GCA_035946105.1 Thermoplasmata archaeon
GACTTCCGAGGCAAGCTCCAGATCTCGATGGGCCGATCGGGACGGATCTCGCTTCAGGCGTAGCGGACCTTCACCGCCCTCGGGCCCCCTGGTCCCCGAACGGAACCGGTCGGGCGAGGACCCGGGCACTCGCTGACCCCCCCTGACGCCCGATCGCGATCGGGACGAGCGCCGGTCAACAGTTTCTCGCCCATTCAAATAGGTCGACCGCGGTTTTTCCTCCGCGATGGCCGCCCCCCCGAGGCCCCAGACGCCGCGACCGATCGAGGTCAACGCCCCTCCCCAGGAAACCCGGCCGACCCGGGCCGCGTCGAATGTCGCCCGCCGGTTGACCGGTTTCCTTGGACGGCACCCGATCCTTTGCCTCCTCCTCCTCACGCCCGGGATCCCGGAGTACCTGAGCGGGTCGAGCCAGCTCACCCTCGTCGTGCTGAACCCGATCGTCTTCCTGCTCTTCCTGGCGCTCAACCTCGGCCTCTACGGGCCCGGCGTGCTCCTGATCCGGGAGGCCGCGATCCGGTGGCGCAAGGGATGGGCGACGATCATCCTGCTCGGCACGGCGTACTCGATCCTCGAGGAGGGGATCGCGCTCAGCACGTACTTCTATCCGAAGGCCGGCCCCGTCGGGGCCCTCGGGTTCTACGGCCACTGGCTCGGGGTCAACTGGGTCTGGGTCGCCGGGATCGTCATGGTCCACGTCGTCTTCAGCATCAGCCTCCCGATCCTCCTGCATGGCTACGCGCTGCCCGCCTGGAGGGGAAAGAGCCTCCTCGACCGCAGGGGGATCCGGATCGCCTTCCTCGTGCTCGCGGCCGACGTTGTGCTGCTCGCGCTCCTGGTCCGATCGACCTACCAGTTCTTCCCCGGGGTGGGGTTGATCGGGGCGAGCCTCGTGGCGATCCTCGCGCTAACGGTCCTCGCCTACCGGGTGCCGGCGACCCTCCTGCGCCCCGTGCCGGGTCCTCCGCGCCTCCCCTTCGTCTGGATGGGGGCGATCGGCCTCGCCCTGCTGCCGGGCTCGTTCCTCATCGAGGGGATCTTCGGCGCCCTCCATGCGCCTCCTAGGTCGGCCATCTTGGCCCTCGGCCTCTGGTTCGCGGCCGCGCTCTTCGCCGTCCGAAGGGGCCTAGGGGACGGCTCGAGCGTTCGGCACGTGCTCGCGTTCGTCCTCGGCGCGCTCCTGTCGATCATGGTGATCGGCCTCGCGACCGAATACTACCTGCCCGTGGTCGCCCTCGCCGACCTGGCGGCGTTCCTCCTCGTCTGGAGGCTCTGGCGCCGCTCGCCGGGGCTCGCCCCCGCCGTCCCGTTCTGGCACACGCGCGGCCTCGCCGCATGATCCGGGCGACGCGACCTACCGACGCTGGGAGGAGCGTCGCACGGACTCGAAGCCCCTCGGACCCCGCTCGAGGATCGCGGAGTCCCGGATCCCGCCGTCCGTGAACGCGTAGAACTCCCCCAAGAGCTTCGCCATCTCCGGGTCGTTCGACTCCCTCCAAACGTCGAGGTCCCGGTAGTCGGAGAACTCGATCATCAGGACCGCGTCGGACCGCCCCGTCCCGAAGGAGCTCGCGAACATGCCGACGTAGGTCGCCCCGGGGGGCATCTTCTTGCGGATCGTCGGCTCGTTCCGACGCAGCCAACTCCCGAACTCCCGGCTGTGCTCGCGCCGCAGGTTGAACGGGAGCATCATCAGCAGGTCGCCCATCGGGGTCACACGGCGCGAGAACGCGTTCGGCTAGATAAGAGATGTTCCGGAGCCCGAGCGACGAGGCCCTTCGGGGTCCCGGGGCGCGGTCCCGGCCCTCGGGAACGATCGGATCGGCGAGCTCGAGACCGCGGCGGCGATTACAAGTAGGCCGAACGGTTCCGGGCGTCCGATGGGGGAGGAGGAGTGCGCCCTCCACCGGGCGGCCCTCACGGCCGTAGGGAACCCGCAGTTCGGGTTCGAGCAGGACCCCGACAACCTGATCGGCTTCCAGGGGGCGGCGGATTGTCCCCCGGGCGAGGCGTGCCCGATCTGCGACCTCGCCCGCGCCTACCGGGCGAGCATGTACCGCCTCACCCACGGGGAGGAGAACCCCGAGGGCCAGCACCCGCCCGAGCTCTGGAAGCGGCTCGTCGAGCGCGTCCGATTCACCTGACCGTCGCAGAGCGGGCGGAGCGCCCAGGCTCTGCGAACCGGTCGCCGCGAGCGGTCACGCAGCCGCGAGCGAGGCGGGCGTCTCTTCGATTCGAAGCACCCCTCTTCGGGAGCTCCCGCCCCGATCGAACTCGAGGTCGACGGCGCCGCCGATCGGATGGCGCCCGAGGGCGCGGCGCAGGTCGCGGAGCGACCGAACGGGGTACGATCCGATCCGGATGACGACGTCCCCCGGTCGAAGCCCCGCGAGGCTCCCGGGCCCTTCGGGGTGGACCGAGGCGACATAGACCCCGTCGCTCCGCGGGAGCTTCCAGGCGTCGGCGGACTCGGCGTCGACCGAGCCTCCCGTGATGCCGAGCCACGGCCGGACGACCCGGCCGTTCTCGCGGATCGCGTCGAAGACGGAGCGGATCGTGTTCGAGGGGATGGCGAAGCCGACCCCCTGGGCGAACGGGACGATCGCCGTATTCATCCCCATGACGGCCCCGTCGAGATCGGCGAGCGGCCCTCCCGAGTTGCCGGGGTTGATCGCGGCGTCGGTCTGGATCAGGCCGTCGTCGAGGCCGTCTTCGCCGAGCATCGGGCGGCCGAGGGCGCTGATTACGCCGAGCGAGACGCTCGGCCCCCCGGGGAGGCCGAGCGGGTTCCCCATGGCGAGGGCGAACTGGCCGACCTTGAGCCGGTCGGAGTCGGCGAGGGTCGCGGGGGCGAGGTCTCGGACGGGAACCCGGACGACCGCGAGATCGGTCGCGGGGTCCTCGCCAACGAGGTCGGCGGGAAGACTCCGGTGGTCCTCCAGGGTCACGACGATCCGCTCGGCGCCCCGCACGACGTGGTCGTTCGTCACCAGGTAGCCGAGGGGGTCGACGACGATCCCGGTCCCCTCCGCGGCCCGGGGTTCCCCCTGCCGGCGGGCGGAGGCGGTCGCGAGCCGTCCGATGCGCGCGACGCTCCCCTTGAGGCGCCCGACGGCGTCGGTGAGTTCGGTCTCGAGACCCCGGAGCGACACCCGGACCTCCCTATCCCCTACCCGGGATGGGGGAACGGGTTCGGGGGCTCCGGCGCGGGCCACGGCCCCGATCCGGGGCCCCCGGGCCACGGCAGCGGCGTCGCCCTCACTCCTCGAAGTGCTTGTTGAGCTTCGCGAGGATCTCTTCCTCGAGCTTGTCGCCCTTGCGGCCGCCTTCCCATCGGGCATCGACGAGCTGCACCAGGAGGTCGGCGAGCTTGTCCATCCACGGTCCTTCCTGTGCCTCGAACCGCTTCTTCAGCTTCTCCCGCAGGAGCTCGTTGTAGGCCCGATAGGCGCTCCACATCCACGGCCCTCGTCCCGATCCATGTCCCCAATCGCCCTCGCATTCGGTCATCTGTGTTCCTTCGGCCGCCTTCACGGCCGAACCTAGTCAGGGGGCGGGGGGGAATATTGAGCGAAGAGCGCGATACCCGCTCACAGGGGGCGGGATCAGTTCGCCCAGAGGGGAGCCGGCGGGCCCGGTCGCAAGAACGTCGCGAGCGTCGCCGACCTCGGCCGAGGGGCCGACCGGAGTCCCTCGAGCGCCTTCCCGAGGAGTTCGAAGGCAGCCCGTTCGAGGCCCTCGACGGGCTCGCCCGGCGCATCGACCAGGAGTCGGAGGGTCCCGTCCCGGACGGAGAGCTGGACGTGGCCGGGGCCTCCCTCGAACGACCAGACCAGGCGCGGATCGCCCGGCGTGTCGAAGACGCCGAGCCACCGAAGGGGGCCGAGCCACCTCCCGGCGAGCCGGTCCACGATCGCGGGCGAGCGGGCGTCGCGGGGCAGCTGGATCTCGGCGAGCAGTCGAACGGAGTCGCCGGCAGTCGGAGACGACGCGATCGGCTCCTTGAGGGCGTAGCCGCCTTCCTCACGCCGCACCGACCCGTCCCGTTCGAGGCGCCGTAGGGCCCGGGACAGCGACTCCGGATGGACCCCGAGCGCCCGCCGGAGCCCGTTGAACGCGATGCGGCCCGAGCCTTCCGAGAGGAGTTCGAGGACCCGGTCATCGAGCCGGGGCTCCCGGCCGCCCGGAGTTTCCCGGATCTCCACGGGGAACGGAGGCCGTCCCGCTGGTATATGGGCTCGGTTACCTCCGGGTAGGCACCATGGGTCCGGGTGACCTCGATGCGGGCCGATTAGGCCGAGCGGGCTGGGCCAGGCTGCGTCGGGATCGGCCGGCCCACTCCTCCCGGAGGGCGATTCTCGTGACCACGACGATAGCGCTTCTCCTGTCGTCGATCCCCGGCCCTCCGATTTCGTCGAGCGTTCGAGCCGTCGACCTCCCGGCGACCACGGTCCCGCAAGGCACCCCGCTCGGCCTCCCCGCCCCAACGGGTGAGCGCGCGTCGGCGCTCGTCGGGGCTTCGCCCCTTGCTCCTGTCCCCGAGGGGCCAGGGGCGCTTCGATCGACGTCCCCATCCACCCCCCGCGGGGCCTCGGGAGGGAGCGCGTGGTGGAACCTCACGCCGGTCTCCCCGATCGCTCCCTCGGCTCGCGCCGACGCGACCGTCGTCTGGGATGCCCAGGACGGCTACGTCCTCCTGTTCGGCGGGATCGGTTCGACCGGCTACCTCTCCGACACGTGGATCTTCTCTTCGGGTCGCTGGGCCGCACTGACTCCATCCGTTCACCCGTCCGCACGGTCGGGGGCCGGCATCGCCTTCGACTCCGGGCTGGGCTCGGTGGTCCTCTTCGGCGGCGAGAACGCGGCGGGACCGCTCGGCGACACCTGGTGGTTCGCGGGGGGCCGATGGAGCCTCGCGACCCCGTCGGTCGCGCCGAGCCCCCGCGATGGCCCTCAGGCCGCCTTCGACTCGTCGGGCAACGCGCTCGTCCTCTTCGGCGGCCGGAATGCCTCCAACGCCACCCTCAACGACACCTGGACCTATGCCGGGGGCCCCTGGACGAGGTGGAGCGGGTCGATCGCGCCGCCGCCCCGCCTCGGCGCGACGCTGACCGATGACCCGCCCCAGGCCGGGGTGCTCCTGTTCGGGGGGAGCAACGGGACGATCGGGAACGTCCTCGGCGACACCTGGAAGTTCAACGCGAGCGGGTGGTCGAGGCTCCCCGGGGCGTTCGGGCCCCCCGCGCGATCGGGAGCGGCCGCCGCGCTCGACCCCGTCGGCCCCGTCGAGCTCCTCTTCGGGGGGAGCAACGGCACGAGCGCCGGGTACTTCGACGATCTCTGGGACTACGCGAACGGGACCTGGGCCCCGGTGGTCGCCCTCGCCGGCCCGTCCGGGAGGTCGGGGGCGTCGATCGCCTGGGACGCGTTGGACGGCTACCTGGTGCTCTTCGGAGGGATCAACGCGAGCGGCTGGCTCGGCGAGACGTGGGTCTTCGTCCGCCCGCTCATCGTCTCCCTGATCGTCGACGCCCATCTCACCGATCCCGGGGTGCCGGTCTCGGTCGTCGCGAACGCCACCGGGGGCATCCCCCCGTACAATTTCGCGTTCCAGACCTCGCAGGGCGCGCTCCGCGGATCGTCCCCGGCCGCCCGATGGAACACGAGCTTCGGTGCCCCCGGGACCGTCGCGGTCACCGGGACGGCCGTCGATCGGGTCGGCGCTTCGGCCTCCAGTGCCCTCTCGGTGACCGTCGAGCCGCCGCCGACCCTCTCCGGGGTCACGGCCTCGCTCGCCACGGATGCCTTCGTGCCGACGACGCTCGAGGCGAACGGCTCCGGTGGGGTTCCTCCCTTGGAGCTCTTCTGGAGCCTCGGGGACGGCGGATCCGCGGGCAGCGGTCGGGCGGTCCATACCTACCTCATCCCGGGGATCTACCGGGCCTCCGCGAACCTCCGCGACGCCCTCGGCCGGAACGCCTCGGCGACCGTGGACGTGACGGTCCACCCCCTGCCGAGGGGACTCCTCTCGATCGATCCCACCCCGGTGACGGTCGCCGTGGCCGAGACGTTCCGCCTCACGCTCTCGGGAGGTACCGGGCCGATCGGGGTCCGATGGACGTTCGGCGACGGGGGGACCGGCCTCGGGACGATCGCCCACCACACCTTCGCCTCGGCCGGAACCTTCTCGGTCCGGTGGAACGTCTCCGACCCCATCGGCGGCGCCACCTCGGGCGTCGCCTGGGTGAACGTTTCGTCGCCGTCTCCGACCTCCGCGGCCAACGGCG
>DASYZN010000211.1:0-5315 GCA_035946105.1 Thermoplasmata archaeon
GTGGCGCTGACGAACGAGCGCCACGAGGGTCGGGACAAGCGCGTCGAACGTCTGCTCGGGCAGTTCGTCCGGCTGGGCGAGGATCACTTCCCGCGCAGGGTGGCCGGGAGGAAAGGCCCGGACCGCCTCCTCTTTCACCGCGCGGAGTGAGATAGACATACCTCACCCTCTCGTCTTAGGAACCTCCGCCGGCGGGGGCGCGGAATATCTGCGTTAGACCCGGATCAGCCCCCCGGGGTCGCGCCTGGTGCAATCCATGGATACCCCCAGCGGTCCTGCTCGCTCAGCGAGTCTCAGGATGGCAGGCTTCAATCCCGGCGGGGGCCAGCCAACGCCCCGGGGGGTGAGATTGAGGCGTCCTTTCGCAACTCCTCAGGGGCGCGGAGGACCGCGCGATCAGCTCCGAGGGGTGCGACATACTCCCAGCCTTCGTCGAGCCTTGGGGAAACATCGGCTACCGGGAACGCGCGCTCGATGCGACGTCGACCGTTTACTGGGCTAGCGGCGACGACGAGTTTCTTGAACAGAGCTTCGAGTTCCGGGTCCGTCATGCCGCTAACGTCGAGCTTCTCGGCCTCTTCCTTGGGGTAGCCACGCACGGTGAGCATGGCCCTCAGCACGCGATTGGCCCCCTCCTGAGAGTCGGTGACTGCCGGCAGTGTGGAAAGGAAAGGCTGGCATCGTTCGTAGGCAGCTCGCATGTCCTCGATCAGGTCCTTCGATAACCGCCCCTTGTTGGTCGTGTATCGAGCGTCCATCGAACCCGAGTGCCCCATCCAGAACACCCGGTAGTCGCGTGCGAGCTTCCCCTTGCTCTCGGCGAGCAGAAGCTGGGTGTCGAAATAGGAGCGGAGCACGTACGGGCGCCACCTGAAACCAGCCGCGCGAATGGCCGTGCGGAGCCCATCTCCTACGTTCATCGTGCGAACGAAGGTCTTCTTGGCACGGCCAGGGGAGACGATGTCGCTTTCCGGGCCGAGTTTCTCTCCGGAACGCATCCGCTCCTCGAGATAGCCCGCCAGATACTCGGCAGCTTCCGAGCCGATCCACGTCAGGTATCGGTGACCGGTCTTCGATAGCTCGGGCCGGACGACGATCATGCTCGGCAACTTCTCGAATTCGACCTTCGTGGCTTGGAGCTTGAGTTCGGGAAAGTCCTTGAGCCGCAGGCCGTCGTTCCCGAGGTAGTTTCCCAGGACTTCGGGGCGGAGCCCGGCGTGAGCCATCAAGACGCAGGAGACTCGGTCCCGGGGCGTTGCGGAAAGGAAGATTCGACGGAGTTCCTCCTGAGTTGGAGTCCGCTCTTCGGAGAGAGTCGGGGTGGCGTTCGCCCCTTTGATTCGGATCGACGTGCTCAGCTTGCGCTCTCCGAACCCGAGCCAAGACTTCACCGCCTTGACCGAGCTCTTGACGTATGATCCGGCCCGGCCCGCCTTCTCTTCGTTCGAGACAAAATCGAGAACCAGATCACGCAACTTCCGGTCCGGAAGGGCGAGGAGAGCGACGGGGGGAGTCTTCGTCTGGTCGCAGAATGCCCCCAACCGACGGAGGTAGACATCCGCGGTGATCAACGACCCCCGCGCGACGTTTCGATACCACCGGTCGATGTCCGGGTCCTCGAGCAGTGCCTTGCGGTGGGCCGACTTCGCCATCCCGAAACAGATAGGATGTACTAGGACTTATACCCTATTAGGGGCGGGCCCGAGGGGATTCGAACCCCTGATCTTGCGGTTAAGAGCCGCCTGCTCTACCGGGCTGAGCTACGGGCCCACGGGCTCGACCGCCGCCGACTCGTCGTTCTCCTCATAACCTCTGCGCGCGGCGAGGAGGGCGGCCGCCTCCCCGGTCGAGCCGGGCGAGGGCCGCGCCGACCATGAGCGGGAAGAGGGCGGTGATGTCCCCGTCGACCGTGACGTGCCGGGCCCCGGGTTTCACCTTGCCCCACGAGACCGCCTCGCGCGTCCGCGCCCCGGAGAGGCTTCCGTCCCGCTCGACGGCCGTCGTCAGGTAGAGGGCCGCGTCGAGGCCCCCGCGGAACTGGTTCCACCAGATGGTGTGGTGCTTCGAGATCCCGCCCCCGAGCACGATGGCCCCCGCCCGCTTCGACTCGAAGACGAGGTCGGAGAGGTGCTGCTCGTCGGCGAACAGGTCGACCGTGAGCGCCCGGTGGTCCTGCCAGAAGAGCCAGAGCTGGGAGCCGACCGCCCCGTCGGTGATCCCCGGCACGAAGACGGGGACCTTGCGGTCGAAAGCCGCCCTCGTGATGCTTCCCCGGCCCCGCTCGGCGGGGATCGAGCCCCCGATCGCCCAGACGAGGTCGCGGGTCGAGATCTTCCGGGTCCCGGAGGCCCAGAGCCCCTGCAGCAAGCGCTGCATCTTCCGCTCGAGGATCCCCCCGTAGTTCGCCCTCGGGATGACGAGGTTCCCGAGCCGGTGCCGGCCCTGCCGGTGGAGGGTGCGGTCGTCGAGGTCCCACGACCCGTGGTAGTACGGCCGGAAGGCGCGGGCGAGGTCGTGGTCGAGGGTCCCGCACGTGGTGACGACGGCGCCGACCCGACCGTCGCGCACGAGGTCGGCGAGGATCCCCCGGACCCCCGTCGCCACGACGTCCGCCGGGAAGGAGAGGAAGACGGTCATCGACGAGTCCGAGAACATCGTCGTGAGGAGCTCGACGCCCTCCGCGACGGCCTTCCCGGTGAACCCGCCGCCCGCCTCCATCCGCCGGACGAGGGCGTCGAGGCTCGGCCGGTCGTCGACGTGGACGTCCTCGACCTTCCGCGCCATCGGACCTCAGAGGCTGAGGACGAACCCGAGGCTCGCCGAGTGGAAGAGGAGGAGGTAGGCGAGGACGTAGCCTCCGATCGCCCCTCCGTTGAGGAACGGGAGTCCCGCGTGGGCGTTCCCCTTCTGGACGAGGGTCATGAGCCCGAGGTAGCCGACGAGCGATCCCAAGAGGGTGCCGAGGGCGACCCAGAGGTTCCCCCCGACCCCGAGGGCGAGGGCGCCCGTCGGTAGCCAGGCGAACGCCGACACGACGAGCGTCCCCGGGATCACAACGTCCCCGAGGCCCATGAAGAGCGCCTCCCGCTCGACCCCGGCCCCGGGGGCCGCCCCCCGCGCGTTCAGGGGGGCGGCGCTCGGGTAGTCGTAGCCGGACGAGGTTGGCATCACCATGAGGATCGGGAGCTTCATGTCGACGACGACGTCGGCGAGGGAGAGCATGTGCTTCGTCCGGTAGACCGCGATGAAGTCGTAGACGGCGAGGGCCACCAACAGGACGAAGACCGGGAGGATGCCGAAGGAGATGCCGAGGATCGCGATCAGGGCGCCGGCGGCGAGGAAGCCTGCGGCGTCGACGACGTACCACTGCGGCTCGATCAGGAGGGCCAGCAGGATGGAGACCGCCGAGACCGCCGCGAACGGACCCGAGAGGTCGAAGACGAGCGCGGGGCCGAACGGCGGCAGGTAGGTCGGGGCGGGGAGGGCGAGGGCGAACGTCGCCTGAAGCGTGATGTCGAGGGAGAAGGCGATGCCGCCGAGGATGAGGAGGCGGAGCGCCTTCACCCCGCCGCCGCGCCGGGCGATCCAGAGGATCGCGAGCGGCGCGATCACGATGAGGGCGATCAGGTAGAGGGGGGAGGACGGGTTGTTCGCCTGGGCCGAGCTCGAGGTCGTGGCGAGCCCCTCGGCCCGGAACGGGAAGGCGAGGGCGAGGGCCACGATCTGGGCCCCCACATAGAGCGCGAGCAGTCCGACGGATCGAAGGCCCCGCATGGGGGGCCTACGGCTGGACGACGGCGTAGGCGTTGTTGCCGAGGACCTTCGTCACCTTGGCGTTCACCGTGGTCCCCCGCTGGTTCGCGCCGGTGACGAAGATGACGAACCCCTCCTTCTTGGCGACGCCGTCGCCGCGCCGCCCGACGTCCTCGATCACGAGGCGGTAGACCTCGCCGACGACGACCGGGGTCTTCGGCTTCGCCGGTTCGACGACCCGCCGCACGGTCACCGGCCGCTGGGCCCCGCAGGCCTCGCAGACGAGCAGGGTGAGCCGGGCCTCCTTGCTGAGATGGGTGTCGGGACGCTTGCACTCCTGGCAGATCACGTACTTGTCCGTGTACTCCCGGATCTTCTGGGCGAGCGGGTCCCGGGCGATCCTCGACTTGAGGATCCCCCTCGGGAGGTCGAGCACCCCGGGGCAGCCGAGCTCGCGGGCGAGGTAGCCGATCAGGTGGGCCGGTTCCCTTCGCAACACGCCGGCAATGTCCTGGAAGTTGCGGATCACCGTGTTCTTCCCGTCGGTCATCACGTCCGGCTCGGGGACCTGGAAGCGTTCCGTGGCGACGCGGACCGGCGGCAGCCGCGCGTGCGCGCGCTCCAGGAGCGCCTGATAGGGGTCGGACATGCGTGGTGGGGGCCGTTCTAAGCCGGGTGCGGTTTAAGAGCGTTTGGCCGGCGGCGATCGCCCGGCCGGGGCGGGGGGGCCGTCGACCAAGAGCGGGGCGAGGCAGCGGCCGAGGTCTCGCTCCTCGACCACGGTCGTGGCGACGGCGCGGATCGCGTCGTCCTCCGGGCAGAAGGCGATCCCGATCCGGGACCGTCGGAACAGGCCCGCGTCGATCTCCGAGTTCCCGATGGACGCCGTCGCTTCGGGGCCGATGCCGAGGCGCCCTTGCAGGGCCTCGAGGACCGCCTCCTTCCCCCAGATCGGCACCCGGATGATCCCCTCGCCCGTGAGCCGGCCTTTGGGATCCGCCCTAAGCCCGTTCGCGTAGACGTGGTCGATCCCCAGCTCGCGGCCGATCCGTTCGGCGAGCAGGTCGAGGCCGCCGCTCACGATCGCCGTCGCGACGCCGCGATCGTGCAGGGCCTTGAGGAGGCCGACCGCCCCCGGCATCAGCGGCACGCCCGACAGGATCGTGGCGATCTCGGCGAGGGTGAGGTCGGGCCGGTGGCGCTGCCAGAGGCGGACGTCGGAGCGAACGAACTCCTCGTCGTCGATCCGATCCTCCATGAACGCCCGCAGGCCCTCGGTGTTCTCGTCGTCGAACGCCTGGTGGACGGCCGCCCAGCTGCTCTCGACATCGACGAGCGTGCCGTCCATGTCGAAGGCGACGAGGCTAAGCATCGAGCGCCCCGCGGCCGATCCGGTCGGCCTCGGCGAGCGCGTCGTCCGGCGGCGCGTGGGCCCACGCCTCGACGATCTCGTCGACCTGCTCGGGGCGGCTCGCCCCGAAGACCGGGGCGACCCCTTGGCGCTTCAGCCAGTGGAGCGCCAGCGACGCCACCGGGACCCGGGAGCGCCCGGCGAGCGAGCG
>DASYZN010000212.1:0-6461 GCA_035946105.1 Thermoplasmata archaeon
GCCGATCGGACTCCGCCGTCGGGCCGCTGCCTCCGAGGCCCCGGGGGTACCCGATGGTGCCGTCGGTTCCCGAGAGATGACTCCAGATCCCTTCGAAGTCGAAGTACACCGGGATGGCGGGGCCCCGAAGATCGGCCACCACGGAGAGGCTGGTGCTCGCGATCTCCTTCTCCTGGAGCCGCTCTACGAAGCGCTCGGCCTTCTTCCGCTCGCCGAACAGCACGACCGCCCCCATCGCCCCGGTGCCCCCGAATTGGAGCACCGTACCGGTCTCTGCCGACCAGGCGTCGGAGAGTTCGGTCACCCGGTCGGCGAATGGTCGCGCCACGGTGACGACCGCCCAAGGCCTACCAAAACGGTCCGGCTCGGGCACGTAGCGGTCTCGCAGCCACCCCTCTTCGTAGGCGCGACGTCGCGCCGCGTGGTAGGTCGACCGGGGGAGTTGGCTCCGCCGCAGTCGCTCGCGCTCGGGGGCGGTTGCCGATCCCAGCAGGACGGAGATCGTCCGTGCTTCGGCCTCCGTCAGCGTCCGCATCGATGGTTCGACCGACCTCGGTGAGGCGCTAGCACGCCGTACAGGGTCGATGCGCGGGGATTGAACATCTCCTTATAGAGAGCGCCGCGGTCGTTGGGGCGTTGACCGGCTCGGCAGCGGCTCGTGCGGATCGGGGCGCCTCGGGGGGTTCCCCCCGACGGAGCCCACGCTGGCTCGCCCCGGCGTTGCTCGTGCTGCTCTGCCTGCCCTCCCTCGCCCCATCGGCCGCCGCCGGCTCCGTCCCGTCGTCTTCCTCCCCGTCGGGATCGGCCTCGTGGGCGTTCGGCGCAGATCGGACCGTCTCGGCGAGCGGGACCGCCCGCGACGGCGTGTCCACGTATTCGATCCAGGCCACCTTCGGCTGGCATACGATCGTCTCCCAGACGAACGTCTCCTCGAACGTCTCCTACCTCCAAGCGAATCGAACCATGGGCGGGACGCTCTCGGCGACCTACTGTCGACCGAACTGCCAGCACCCTGGCGCGATGGCGACGATCAACGAACGGGCCTGGGAAACCGAGCTGGGCTTCGCCAATTTCACGACCCAGGGGTCGGTTCTCGAGGGAGGGAAGCCCGTCCCCGCCCTCGCGATCTTGAATTCGAGCGCCCGGTTGCGGGGAAGCCTCCTCGAGACCGAGTCCGTCTGGGCGATGACCGTCCACGGGCGCGTGACGCAGCAGGCCCGACTGACCGTCTCCACCTCGGCCCACGCCACGGTGACCTTCCAACCGGCGCTCGGCCTCGTCCCCCTCAATCTGTCGGGCGCGTCCGCCTGGAACTCCTCTGCGACGTATTCGGCCCAAGGCGCCTGGAACGTCTCGTATGCCTACACGAGCACGTCGTTCACCGGATTCACGACCAGCCGATCCGGGAGCGCTCCGGGCAACTTCTCCCGGCCCGGGGGCCTGGTCTACCTGAACGGGTCGGTCCTCGGGGCCGAGTTGCTCACGGGCGGCCTCTCGACCCAGGCCGTATCGCTCCAGGTCGCGGGGCCGTTCTCCATCTGGGACGGCCTCTTGCTGGTCCCCGCCGCGTCGGACCTCTACGGGGCTTCGGGCACCGCGGGATGGTCGAGCGTGGCGACGGGGACCCAATCGGCGTCGACGGCGTCCGTCGATGTCGGGGCTCGAGGAACGCTCGGCCACCTCCCCGTCCTCGCCTCGGCCGTCCGGTTCTCCTCGGCGGCGACCAACAACGGGACGACCGCGCCCTCCGTCGGCCCGTCGAACGCGTTGACGACGGATAGCGTCCCGTTCGACGGGCCGGCCCCGACGGTGATCCAGGGTCAGCCCGAAGGGGTCTCGGTGGCCCAGTCGAGTGCGGGCTGTCTCATCGCGGCGTGTTCGACTCCGGGTGCGGCCGGTCGTCTCCCGATGGGAACGCTGGTCGTCGCGGCCGTGGTCGGACTGGGCGCCGTGATCGGCGGGATCGCCGTGGCCCGTCGCCAGCCTCCCAAGTCTCCCCCGGTGTCGCCGACGGCGGCCCTCTACCGTGCCGGCGCGGCGGCCGGCGGTCGGAAGACGGAGCGCCCCAACCCCGCCGAACCCGTCGAAGAGCCGGATCCCCTCGGGCATCTCTGGTAGACCCGGGCGACCCCACGGACTTCGGGCGACCCGGGTCGCGCGGGCCGCCCGGATCGGCGGGCGCCGATCGATCGCCGCGAGGATCGACCTAAACGTACTGCTGGTCGAAATAGCAGAACCAGCGGTTGTACTGCGCGATCCAGGTCGCCGGCCGACCGCACCGGGGGCACGCCGCCATCGGCGCGACCGGCGCCGGGACCGGATAGGCGCCGGGCGTGGGGATCGGGGCGGCCGGGGCGGGAGCGTAGCTCGGGGGAGGCGTCCCTGCGCTCGGGGGTGACGCGTACGTCGACGGGGCGGGGGCGCTGACGGGGGCCGGGGCGTAGGCGTAGGGGGTGGTCGGGGGGACGGTTCCCCGACCGTACTGGCGGTGCCAGGCGATCAGCGTGTCGAACTTCAGGTAGGCCACGAGGAGCAGGATCCCGATGATCAGCCAGCCGAACGGGAACCCCAGCACCATCCAAAGGAGGAGCTTCGACTTGGCCATCTCATACTGGCCCCCTTCGACCTCGCGGATGACCTCGCCGAGCGAGATCCAGGTGAGGGCCAGGACGGCGGCGGAGATCAGGAGGTACGCCGCCGACTCGTAGGCGCCGGGCCCGAAGACCGGGGCGACCAGCAAAGCGAACGAGAGTTCGCCGAGGAAGCCGATGAACGTCAGGATCCCGAAGACGATCGCGAGGATCCTCGAGACGTTGAGCAGCGATCGGACCGATTCGAGCTCGGGGGGCATCGGGGCGGCCCCGTACGGCGCGTTCGCGTAGCCGGGCATCGGATACATCGGGGTCGACATCGGAGGGTTCCCGAGCTTGGGACGGCGGCCCCCGCCCTAAAAACCCTCGCTTCGGCTTGGCGGGTCGCCCGAGCCCCTCGTCGTCGCCTCGATCACGCCGCCGAGGCGGGCCGGCGGGCGATCGGGTATCGCAAGATGGCCGCGACGCCGCCGAACGCCTTGCCGAGCATCTCGCCCTCCTCGCTCTCCGAGGAGATCATCCGCACGTTCGCCCCCGACGAGGTCGCCATCCGGTAGAGGCGTTCGACGGCGTCCTCCGTCTCCGTGCGCTTCAGGGCCTGGGCCCCGCACTTCGGGCACGGCGCCTCCTCGAGGTGCTCCACCTGGTCGTCCGGAACCGTGCGCTCGACCGCCTCGCCGCACTGGCCACAGACGAGCCGGACCCGCTTGCGGCGGAGCCCCTCGGAGAGCAGGAGCGTCTCAACCGCCCCGAGGGTGAGGGATTCGGTCACCTCGCGCTCCCCGTAGGCCGCGAGGCCGGTCTCCGCCTTGCGGATCTCGCCGAGCAGCCGCTGGATGAGCTGCTTCTCCTGGGTGAGCTCGAGGCCGTGGAGGGTCTGGGTCGCCTTCTCGACGAGCTCCTTCAGTCCGTACTCGTCCGTATAGCCGACATCGAAGAGCGGCTGGACGACCTTCTGCTGGAGCTCGTAGTGCAGGAACCCCTCCTTGTAGAAGAACTCCTTCGTCGCGCCCGGACCTCCGAGCAGGATCCCCTTCAGCAGGTCCTTCTTCGGGAGGAACAACTCGTTCGCCAGCTCGCCGCACTTCACGAAGAACTCGTGGGCCGCGTGCTCGATCATCCGCTCGAACCGGTGGGCCGATTGGCCCCCCCGACCGTGCTTGCTCGGGACGAGGGACTGCTTGTTCTTCAGCGGCTCGACCCGCTTCCCCCGAAGGAACCCGAGGGTGACCTCGGCGCGGTCCATGACGACGAGGCCCCAGAGGTCCGGCTCGTGGACCATGGCGAGCAGCGGATCGAGGAAGAACGTGGAATCGCAACGGTAGAGGTAGGTGTTCAACGGTTCCGGGGGCTCGACGATGAAGGTGACCGACTCGGACTTGTCGGCCCCGACCGCCTTGCTACCGACGAAGAAGGCGACCCCGTTCGACGGAGGTTCCTTGAATCCCCGGACGCGCCCCATGAGGGATTCGATCGCCCACATGACGTTCTTGCGGGTCGTCCGGCTCTTGATGTTCGAGCTTTGGGCGTACTCGTTGCGCAGATACCCCATCACGTCGGAGATCTGCTTCCCGGGGGAGACGTAGAGCGAGATCAGTTCGGTGGCGCGCCCCCGGGCCGCCGCGATCTCCTCGAGCTTCCGCCGGAAGGAGTAGCGCTCGAGCTGGGGGTCCGTTGCCGGCGCGCTCATGCCGACACCCCATGCCCCGGGGGGCGTCGCGCCGCCCCCTGGATCCCCTGGCTACCCGTCGAGGGCTCGATCCCCGGGCGGACGAGTCACAAGAGGTTGCGAATGTGCTCGTCGATGACCTCTTCGGGATACGCCCCGACGATCCGGTCGACGAGTTTGCCTTCCTTGTAGAACAGCAGGGTCGGGATGCTCATGATGCCGAGCTGGCCGGCCTTCTCGCCGTGGTCGTCGGAATTGAGCTTGCCGAACTGCACCTTGCCGTCGTAGCGGGTCGAGAGGCGTTCGACGATCGGGGAGACCATGCGGCACGGGCCGCACCACGGGGCCCACACATCGATCACGGCGACCTTGTTCTGGGCCAACCGGTCGAACCCGGGGCCGTCCAGCTCCTGAACGCTCATCGTCCCTCCGCCCCGTTCTAACCGTCGGGGCGTATTAAACCGTCGCGCCCTAGGAGCGAAGTTCGGCTCGTCCGGGGGCCGTCCGGTCGAGCGTTCCGTGAGGAATATCTACCGAATCGCCCTGCCGGGGTCATGCCACGCGCTCCGATGCCGTCCGTTCGTACCGCGCCGGCCCCCCCGTGGTCGCCCGAAGGGGGTTCCGTACCCCGGAGCGGCTCGGCGGGAGGCGGCCCCCACCTGGTCACCCCCGCCGTTCGCAATGAGATCCTCAAGCGCATGCTCTCGCTCCGTCAGTCCTCGGTCGACCGGGTCGCCGAGCTGACCGGAGCCGCGGCGTCCGACCTCAAGAGGTTCCGTCGGGAGCTCCTCGAGAGTCCCGTCCCCCAGCTCCTGGTCCAGCGGGGGGCCGGCCTCCCGATGGCCCGAGAGCTCCCGCAGGGGGCGCTCCTCTACCTGCTGATCCGGGCCGCGCTCCCCGAGCGGGTCGTGGAGACCGGAGTGCGCCCGGGCTATTCGACGGCCTGGCTGCTCGCCGCCCTCGAGGCGAACGGATCCGGAGAGCTCGTGTCGCTCGGCCCCGGTTCGGCCGACGGCCGGATGCCCGGCGTCTCCGCCGGCGCCGTCGGGCAGTTCGTCGCCCCCAGTCTCCGGAGGCGCTGGTCCCTCGTCCTCGGCAATTCTGAAGATCGGCTCGACGCGATCCTCCGCGAGGGGCCGGCGCTCGACGTGTTCTTCTACGACAACGGGACCGACCTCGATCGGACCCGGTTCGAGCTCCGGCGGGCCTGGGCCGCCCTCTCGGATCGGGGGATCCTCTTGGCCCACCACGTCGACACGAACTCCGCCTGGGCGGAGTTCTGCGGTTGGCAGGGGTCGACTCCGCAACTCCTCGACGCCGGCCCCCCGGCGCTCGGGGCCCTCTCCCTCCGAGGCGCGGCCGCCCCGCGCCGGGCGGCCTAGCGCTCGAGTTCCTCGACCAGGTGTTGGACCGCCGGGACGATCAGGCGATCGAGGGCGGTCCGCACGGCGCGTTCGGATCCGGGCAGGGCGAAGACGGGTTTCTGCTGGACGAGGAAGAGCGAGGCGCGGCTCAGGTAGGCCATCGGGCCGACCTCCTCGAAGCTCAACGAGCGATAGAGTTCCCCGAACCCCGGAAGGACCCGGCCCCCCATCGCTTCGAGCGCGTTCACCGAAAGGTCCCGGGAGCTGACCCCGGTACCGCCCACGGTCAACGCCACCTCGATCGTCCGATCCGCGAGGAGGGGTTCCAGGGCGTCGCGAACGTCGGCGACGGAGTTCGCGACCAACCGGTAGGCGCCGATCCGGTGCCCCGCCTTCCGAAGGATCTCCTGCACGAGGTGTCCGGACGGGTCGTCCTCCTCGGTATGGGTGTCGGAGACCGACAGCACGGCGAACCCGAGCGACCGATCCCCGCCGAGATGGTGGCGCTTCGTCGGGGCCTCGGGTTGGGGTAGGCTCACGGGGACCGTCCCCGGCGCTTGACCTTCTCCTGGACCGCGATCGGACCCAGGCGGGTCTTCGGATACATCCCGCGGTCGTCCTTCTCCAAGTACTTGACCATGTCCCAGACGGTGAGCAGCGCCACCGTGGCGCCGACGAGGGCCTCCATCTCGACGCCGGTGCGGCCGACCGTCTGGGCCTCCGAACGGACCCTCGCCGTGGCGCCGTCCAGACGGATCTCGACCCGGCTCCCGGTGAGGCCGATCGCATGGCAGTGCGGGATCAGCTCCGACGTCCGCTTCATGGCGAGCATCCCGG
>DASYZN010000213.1:0-5567 GCA_035946105.1 Thermoplasmata archaeon
TCCTCGAGCTCCTGCCGCAGGACCTCATCGTCTCCCGGAGCTGCGGGGCCTCCCTCGTGCGGATCGCCCGGTTCGTCGACGAGGAGCTCACGTGGCTCTACGGCCAGGAGCCGTTCTACAAGGCCGAGCGACCCGAGGACCTCCTCGGGCAGATCGTCGTCGCCCTCGCCCCGCACACCTCAGGGGGCGTCGCCGGCCGCCTGATCGGCTTCACCGACGCCGAGGCGTGCTTCGCCCACCCCGCGTTCCACGCGGCGAAGCGGAGGAACTGCGACGGGGACGAGGACTCCGTCACCCTGCTCGTCGACGCCCTGTTGAACTTCTCCCGCGCCTACCTCCCCGAGAGCCGGGGGGCGCTCATGGACAAGCCCCTCGTCCTGACGACCCGGCTCGCGGCGACCGAGATCGACAAGGAGGCCCACAACCTCGACGTCTCCGCCCGCTATCCGCTCCTGCTCTTCCGCGCCGCCGAGGCGGGCCGACCGGCGAAGGAGGTCGAGGCGCTCGTCGACACGGTGGGCCGGCGCCTGACCCGGCCGACGCCCCTCGCGGGGCTCGCCTTCACCCACGACACCGAGGACATCGCCGGGGGTCCGGTCCGTTCGGCGTACCGGGAGGCCGGATCGATGGCCGGCATCGTCGAGGAGTCCCTCCTCCTCACGGCCCAGATCCGGGCCGTCGACCTCTCGGACGCCGTCCAGCTCGTGCTGAACGCCCACTTCCTGCCGGACCTCATGGGGAACCTGAAGAGCTTCGCGACCCAGCGCTTCCGATGCAAGCGGTGCGGGCGCAACCTCCGCCGCCCGCCGCTCGCCGGGCGCTGCGTCGAGCTCGAGCTCGACGGGACGCCGTGCGGAGGGGAGCTATTGCCGACGGTCTTCGAGGGGGCGGTCCGCAAGTACCTCGGCCTGTCGATGCGGCTCGCCGCGACCCCCGGCGTGACCCCGTACGTCCGACAGCGCCTCCAGCTGCTCGAGGCGTCCCTCTCCACCCTGTTCCCATCGGACCGCTCCCAGACGACGCTCGAGCGGTTCCCCGGCCATCCGGGTTCCCCACCCCCCGCCTCCGGACCGTCGGACGCGGCGCCGGCGGAGCCCGACGCTCCCCAACGGCCAAATACGCCGAGCCCGCTCCCTGCTCCTGCGGGCTTGTAGGGTAGTCTGGCTATCCTTTTGGCCTTCGAAGCCAAAGACCTGGGTTCGAACGCTCGCCGCTCCGCCGGCGGGCCGGAACTCCCAGCAAGCCCGTCCGGGGCCGTCCGGTCCGACGCTATCGGAAGTAGCCCGTCGCGGCGGGTTCCGTCCGCTTCTCCTCTTCGGGCTTCACCGCCTCGACGACGTCGAGCGAGAGGAGGGCGTTGATCGGGATCAGGCGGACGCGGCCCTTCTCGCTCTTCTGGGCGGTCTCGAGCTCGATGGCGATCGAGCTGTCGCCCCCGATGGAGACGAGGCCCCGGAACGTGCCGCCCGAGACGAGGACCTCCTCCCGGCTCCCGGCGGATCGCACGGAGACCTTCGAGCCGACCGTGAGGACGATCGACGGTTTCTTCGCGGGGGGGTTCCCGCTCATGCCGCGCTCGACCCCTTCGACCGGCCCGATCGGGTCGGGGGGGCGGTCAGCCGTTGGCTCTCGCGCTTCTCGATCAGCTCCTGCAAGTGATTCACGGTCTCCCGGTAGCGGTCCAGGGCGTTCTTCGCGTTCGCTTCGGTGAAGTCCCAGGCCTTCGCGAGGTTGCCGTAGCGCAACCGGTAGCCCTTGCGGCCCTTCCCATCCGACGCCCCACCGACCTCCTCGAGGAGGTCGAGGGACTTCAGCTTGTTGATGTGCCGGTAGATCGACGGCTTCGCCGACCTGAGCACGGCGGCGAGCTCCTCGGCGTACCAGGCCTTCGTGGGATCCCTCAGGAGGCAGTCGTGGACGAGCCGGTAGGCGAGGTGCTCCTTCGTCGGTCCCTCGCCCGACCGGCCGTCGTCGCTCTCGGGGAGGTAGCCGACGAGCCGCAAGAACTCGGTGAGGACCTCGTCGAGGTCCTGGACGGGCGTCAGCGGCGTGCTGTAGCAGACCCTCAGTTCGAACGGGCTCATCCGGTGCCCCGACGAAGAGACACCCGATATATCTCGCCTCGGACGCTCCCCGAAACGGTAAGGCCGCCCGCCGGGTCCGGCGCCTCGTGGGGTTCGAGTTCGTCCGTCCCCTCACGGCGGAGGCGGCGGTCCGACTGCTCGCCGAGACGCCGGACGCGGTCCCGATGGCGGGCGGAACGGACCTCCTGAACGACCTCGAGGAGGGTCGGGTCGTCGCGCGACGCGTCGTCTCCCTATCGGCGCTCCCCTGGCGGACGATCGACCGGGTCTCGGACCGGCTCCGTCTCGGCAGCCTGGTGCCGATGCGGCAGCTGGAGAACGACCCGGGGATCCGCCGGGAGCTGCCGGGCCTCTTCGAGGCGCTCCACGCCGTCGGGGGGGTCCCCCTTCGGCACCGGGCCACGCTCGGGGGAAACCTCGGCCGGGCCTCCCCGGCCTCCGACCTCCTGCCGATCCTCCTCGCCCTCGAGGCCGAGGTCGGGATCGTCGGCCCGTCGGGGGCGCGAGGGATCGCCCTCGACCGGTTCCTCCAGGGCTCCCGCTCCGTGGCCCTCGATCGCGGGGAGCTCATCGCCTCGGTGGGCGTGCCCGCGTCGGCCCCCTCCGCCTACGCATGGCAACGCGTCCGGGCGGCGAACGACATCTCCCAGGTGGGGGTCGCCGTGGCCCGCCCGGCCCCGGGCGCCGGGTGGCGGGTCGCCTTGGGCGGCGTGGCCCCACGGCCGGTCCGGTTGCCGGAGACCGAGCGGCTCCTTGGCGCCCCCCGGCCCGATCCCTCGGCCCTGCGGGCGGCGGCCCAGGTCGCCGAGCGCGAGGCCCCGTTCGTCACCGACCGACGCGCGACCGAGGCGTATCGCCGTCGGCTCGTCGAGGTGCTGGTCCGACGCGCCCTCGAGCGGGCGATCCTTCGGGAGGCTCCCGGATGACCGACGGACGGGTCGCGTTCCGCCTCAACGGGGCGCCCGCCTCGACGGACGGGGTACCGGGGGAGGAGCGCCTGCTCGACACCGTGCGATGGCGTCTCGGCCTCAAGGGAACGAAAGAGGGGTGCCGGACCGGCGATTGCGGGGCGTGCACGGTCCTCCTCGACGGGGAGTCGGTGCTCTCCTGCCTCACGCTCACCCACGAGGTCGCCGGCCGCGAGGTGACGACGATCGAGGGCCTGGAGCGCGATCCGATCGGGGAGCGGGTTCGGGCGGCCCTCGCCGAGGAGCCCGCCCTCCAGTGCGGCTACTGCACTCCGGGATTCGTCGTCGCGATCGTCGGACGGCTCCGGGAGCGACCGCTCCCGGCGTCGACGGCGGAGCTTGCCGAGGACCTCCAGGGGAACCTCTGCCGCTGCACGGGCTACGCCTCGATCCTTCGGGCCCTTGAGCGGCTGCCCCGCCCGGAGGGGTAACGTCGATGCCCCGCTCGGACGCCGCCGAGAAGCTCCGGGGGGCGGTCCGGTACGGGACCGATCTCGAGGTTCCCGGCATGCTCTGGGGGGCGCTCGTCCCGTCGCCGGTCGCCTGCGGACGGATCCGGTCGATCGAGACCTCGGCCGCCCGAAGGATGCCCGGGGTCGCCGCGGCGATCTCGGCGGCCGACCTGGCGAACTTGCTCCCGACGGGAGGTTCGACGGACCGGCCGGCGTTCCCGTCGCAGGAGGTCTCCTATCGGGGCGAACCGGTCGCCGCCGTCGCCGCCCGCACCCTCGCCGAGGCCCGGGCCGCCGCCGCGCGCGTCATCGTCGACGTCGAGGCGCGGCCGCCGCTCATCGACCTCGAGACGCGATTCCCGGAGTGGCCGGGCTCGGACGCCTCGGGCGCGCCCGAGGTCATCGCCCACGTCCGGGCCCGCGGCGGCCCCGTCGAACGGGCGTTCGCCGACGCCGAGCTCGTCCACTCGGAGACGTACCGGACCTCGGGGATCGCCCACGTCGCCCTGGAGCCCCACGCCTGCCTGGCGACCGTCGCGGGGGATCGATGGCACGTGGTCACCTCGACCCAGACCCCGTTCGGCGTCCGGGAGGATGCCGGGGAGATCCTGGGGATCGGGGAGGCCGACCTCGTGGTCGAGGGGAGCTGGGTCGGCGGCGGCTTCGGCGGAAAGGGCGCGAGCTTCCTCGAGCCGTTCGCCCTCCTGCTGGCCCGGGCCTCCGGGCGGCCCGTCCGACTCGCCCTGACGTATCGGGAGGAGTTCCTGCTCGATCGGAGCACGCAGCCCGCGGTCATCCGCTTGGACACGGCGGTCCATGGAGGACGGATGACCGCCCGCCGGGTCCGCCTGCTCCTCGACAGCGGGTCGTCGATGCCCGGACGCGACTTCGCCACGGGCTACTCGATCGGCTTCCTGCTCGGACCGTACCGGATCCCCGCGTTCGAGATGGAGGGCTACGCCGTCCGGACCAACAAGCCCCCGTTCGGCCCGCACCGGGCCCCGTTCGCTCCCCAGTGCGTGTTCGCCGTCGAGTCCCACACGGACTCGCTCGCCCGCCGGCTCGGCGTCGACCCGATCGACTTCCGGCTGGCGCACGTCTGGAACGAGGGGGACCGGACCGCGCTCGGGCAGCGGGTCGGGCCCTTCGGCGGGGCCGCGGCGCTCTCGGCGGCCCGCGAGACCGTCCGACGATGGCGGGCGGAGGGCCCGTCGCCGGGTCGGGGGATCGGCCTCGGCCTCGGGTTCTGGTCGACGAGCACCTCCGCCGGCGGGGAGGCGAGGGTCCGATTGACCGCCCGGGAGCTCGTCATCGAGCAGGGGGAGCACGAGATCGGAAGCGGCAGCGTGGTCCGGGGCCTCGTCGCCGTCGCGGAGCGCGCGACCGGCCTCCCGACCGAGGCGATCCGGATCGAGGTCCACGACACCGCGACCGACCCCTACGACGCCGGGGTCTACGGGAGCCGCACGGTGGGGGCGCTCGGCCAGGCCGTCGAGAAGGCCGCCCGCCGCCTCCTCGAGATCGTCGCGGAACGGCTCGGCGAGTCGCCGGTCCGCCTCGAGCGTCGGGGGGAGGCGATCTGGGCCGTCGGCCCCTCGCGCCATCGGCCCGTGGCCGAGCTCCTACGGAACGACGAGGACGGCGGATGGCGGACCCTCGGCAAGCATTACGGGAGCTCGACGCCGATCGACGAATCGAAGGTGGAGGCCGGCGCGTTCTTCGCCTACACGGATTTCACGGCGTCGGTCCATGCGAGCGAGGTCGCGGTCGACGCCGAGACCGGCTCGGTGCGGGTCGTGCGGGCTCGGGCGTTCACCGACGTCGGGGTCGCCCTCGACCCCGGGATGGTCCAGGGCCAGGTCGAGGGGGGGGTCGTCATGGGCCTCGGGCAGGCGCTCACGGAGGAGCTCGTCTGGGGGAGCGACGGGCGCCTGACGAACCCGAGCCTGCTCGACTACCGCGTGCCGACCCTCGCCGAGATCCCCCCGATCGGTTCCGAGGCGATCGAGGGCTTCCTCGGCGCGGGGCCGTTCGGGGCGAAGGGGGTCGGCGAGCCGCCGATC
>DASYZN010000214.1:0-1806 GCA_035946105.1 Thermoplasmata archaeon
GAGGCCCTGCCGCTGGAAGAGGTCCCGGCGGCGAGGGCCCGCTGGCTCGCTCGCGCTCGGGAGGCGCTCGCGGCCGCGCTGTCCTCGCCCGAGGAGACCTTGATCGCCTTGGCCCGGGAGGAGGAACGCCTCGAACGGGTCCGGGGCCGGGAGACGGGGGCCGCGGACCAGTGGGTCACCGGACCCAGCGGGCCCCTGCAGGAGTACGGGGTCGAATGGAAGGGGTTCCGCGATCTCCTCGATCGGCACCACGTCCGGCTCGAAGCGCGGCTCGAGGCGTCGGCGACGGCGGTCGCGCCCAACCTCTCCCAGCTCCTCGGACCCAAGATCGCCGCCCGGCTCATCGCGGCCTCGGGAGGTCTTAGCGCGCTGTCCCGGATGACGAGCGCGCGCCTCCAGCTCCTCGGGAGCCGTCGACGGCCCGGCGGGGGACGGGGACCGAAGTACGGCACGATCGCGCGGGCCGTGCTGGCGGCCGATGTCCCGGCGGCCCGGCGGGGGGCCTACGCCCGGAGCCTCGCCGGCCTAGCCGCGATCGCCGGACGTGCCGATGCGACGACCCATCGGTCGATCGCCGCAGAGCTCGTCCGGCGTCGGGACCGGCGGGCGGCCGAACTCCGTCGGGGACGGGTACCGTGACCGCTCGATCCCGCTTCACCTCGCTCGCCCGCTCGCCTCGGCTCTTTCGGCGGTCGAGCGACGATCCCCCCTCGTACTGGACCGAGGCCCTCGGCGATCCCCCGTCGGTCTACGGCGAACGGATCTACCCGCTCGAGGACCGGACCTTGCGACGCTGGGAGCCGGGCCGCAGCAAGCTGGGAGCCGCCATCGTGAAAGGTTGGGTCGAGCCGCTCCCGAAGGCCGGGGAACGCTGGCTCTACCTGGGGGCAGCCACCGGGACGACCGCCTCCCATGTGGCGGACCTCGTGGGTCCTTCGGGAGCCGTGTTCGCGGTCGAAAAGAGCCTGCGGCCGTTCGCCCGGCTGCTGAGCCTGGCGGAGCGATACCCGAACCTCGCTCCCCTGCTGGGAGACGCCCGCCGTTCCGAGTCGTTCCTGGCCGAGGTGCCGCCGGTCGATGGGCTCTACCTCGATGTGGCCCAGCCGGACCAGGCCCAGATCGCGTGGGCGAACGCCCGTCGGTTCCTCCGCTCGGACGGGGCGCTGCTGCTCGTCCTGAAGACCTCCAGCATGGGGAGGGATCTCGGTCCCCGCGCCCATCTCGACCGAACGCTCGACCTCCTTTCGGACGGGTTCGAGCTGGCGCGCCCCTTCGGTCTCGATCCGTTCCACCGGCGGCACTTCCTGATCGGGGCGTGGCCCACGAAACGGCTCTTCCGGGACGACGCCGTACGGGACGCGGCGAGGGGAGCGCGGGCGATCAGGCCCCCCGCTGGATCACGATCGTGACGACGTCCTGGTCCGCCAGGATGTGCTCCCGGCCGACGGTCTGTCCGGGGAATCGGGCGCTCGTCCCCCAGACCTGGGCCGCCTTGAACGACCGCTCGAGATCTCCGGGGAGCCGGTTGAGGAGGGCGGAGACCCGGTCCCCGCGGCGGAGGATGACCGGTTCCTCCCGATCCGGGGGCCTCCCGGGAGGCTTCACGTAGATCCGGATGAACGCCAGGGCGCGTCCGATCCCTTCGATGATCTCGGCGAGCCCGATCCGCTCCCGGGCGGAGACATAGAGCGGTTCGAACGGGCGGAGCTTCGCCGTGAGCGCGAGGCGGGCGGCGGGGCTCATCAGCTCGCACTTGTTGACGGCGAGGATCGCCGGCAGGTAGACCCGGTTCCCCGCCAGGGCATC
>DASYZN010000215.1:0-3217 GCA_035946105.1 Thermoplasmata archaeon
CGGCCGACGTAGCGCTTCTTCGCCCCGTGGCTGAAGAACGACTCGTAGACGGATTGGAACTCGAAGTGGACGCCCTGGGCGCTGAACCGCTTCGAGACGGCGCCCCCGAACGCCCGGGCCCCCTCGAGGGACGGGGTCGGCGAGAGGACGAAGACGCTGTCCGTATCGGAGTAGACCACCTCGGTGCCGTCCTTCTGGAGGCTCGCGATGATCGAGGTGATCGACTCGCGGGCGAAGGAGGTGATCGCCGATCCGATCTGTTTGTCGGTGAACCGGTAGAAGCTCGAGGCGAGGACGCCGTAGAATGAGTTCATCAGGATCTTGACCGCGTTCTGGAGGCCGTCGAGGTACTCCCGCTCGGCCGGGGTCGCCGCCGAGGCCATCGCGGCCCGCATCCGGTCGCGGTCCTGCAGGAGCCCCCGAAGGATCTCCGGGATGATCCCCGGCTTCTGGTCGGCGGCGAGGAACCTCGCCCCCGACGGGCTCACCGTCGTCCCGTCCGGGGAGAGGGTAGTGAAGCAGATGTTCTTCGCGATGATGATCGAGGGGTACATCGACTTGAAGTCGAGGACGACGACCCATCGGTACAGACCGGGGCGGATCGCGTGGACGTAGCCTCCCTCGATGGGGCTGTCGCGTCCCGTCCGGTGGTTCATCGGGACGCCGATCGCCCGCTGATCCGCCTTTGGGATCAGCAGGGAGTCGATGAACAGGCTCGTGCGGCCGTTGAGGCCGTCCTCGAGGGAGAGCTGCGCGACCGTCGCGAGGTCCGCCGCCTTGTCGATCGTCCGGAGCTTCTCGAGGATCCTCAAGGCGAGGTCGGCGTCGTGCTCGCAGTACTCCATGACCCGCTCGGGGTCCTTCGTCCACTCGGCCTCGATGTTGCGTCGGTCCACGTCGAGCTTCTGGTCCCCGAGGAAGGTGCGGGCGACGAACTGCAGGGACTCCTGCTTCGGCCGAAGGTCCCGGCGGGCGGCCCACCAGGCATCGGCGACGACCCGACCCGGGATCCGGTAGAGCCGCTCCCCCGCCTCCCGAGGGACGCCGCCGTCCCGACCGAGAGCGAGGCCGGGGAGCTGGAGCGCCTCGGCCCGCTCGAGGAGGAGCGGGAGGTCGTAGCCGCCGATGTTGTAGCCGGTCACGACGTCGGGGTCGCTCCGACGGACCTCCTCGACGAACCGCTCGAGGAGCTCGCGCTCGGTCCCTCCCCCGAGCCGGAAGGTGGTCCGTCGTCCGTCGGCGTGGTGGACGACCCCGCAGATCGTGTAGATGGTCCGGGCCCGGATGGCGTTCTCGATGTCGAAGGAGAGGACCGTGAGCGGAGGGCGGAACGACTCGCCGGCCCGGATGTCTCCCTGGGCTCCCGGGACGATCCGGAGCACCTTCGGGACCGTGTAGTTCTTCGAGATCTCGGGAGGCTCGGGCTCGCCCTCGAAGCGGACCGAGAGGCCGAGGCCCTTGTCGTAGAGGAAGCGGTGGAAGAACGGGATGTCGCAGGCGATGACGCTGTGCTCGTCCCCCGTCCGCCGATACCGCTCCCGGAACTCGGGCACCTTGAACGGGAAGCGGATCGTCACCCGCAACGCCTCCCGGTCCTTTCCGTCGATCCATCGACGGATCGCCACGCGCTCGAGCACCTCCGGGTCCTTGGCGAGCTGCTGGACGATCTCGGGGGTCGGCTCGACGAGATCGAAGTAGGGTCGGAAACCATAGTAGCGAGCGACGACGGGTTCGCCGCTGCGCGCCCGACCGTAGAGTTCGATAACGACCCCGTCGTCGACGGCGACGTACGAACCGCCGAGCAGGAACAGCTCGACCGATTCCATGGGGCGCCCGGAGCCCGTCGGGGCAGATAGCGGTTGGTTCACCCGAGGAGCGACGGAAGATCCTGGGCGAGCGAATCGATGTCCCGCTCCCAGCGGGAGCGCAGACGCGGATCGTGCAGCGATGCGGCGGGGTGGAGGAGCGGGACGAGGGGACGACCGTCCCACGACCGTCGGGAGCCTGCGGAGCGGAGGATCGAGGGCGCCTTGGGATCGAGCGCCCCCAAGGCCCGGGCGCCGAGCGTGATCAGCAGGATCGGTTGGAGCAGATCGATCTGGCGCGTGAGGTATGGGCGGCAGGCCTGGGCGGCCGTCCGATCGAACCGATTCTCCGGAGGCCGGCACTTGATCAGATTGAGGATCCCGTGGGCCTCCGGGCCGAGCCCCAGGCGCGCGATCGCGCGATCGAGCCGGGCCCCCGACCGACCCACGAACGGGAGCCCGGTCCGGTCCTCCTCGGCGCCCGGAGCCTCCCCGATGAACAGGACGCTGGGGTGCGCGGCCCCTCGATAGACGACCGTCCGGTTCCGGGTCCGGCCGAGGTGACATTTCTGGCAGGCCTCGATCTCCTGGACAAGGCTCCGCCAAAGATCGGAGAATCCTGGCGAGGGGTCCTGCGGGAGCGCCCGGCTCGAGGTCGGTCGGGTAGGCGGCATGGACGACGGCCGACGGACCGCCCGCGGGGCCATCAGGGTGCCGATGCGGTCTCCGCCGTCGACGGGAATCTCCTGCTCGTCCTCAGACTTAAATACCGAGCGCCGCTCGCTCGGCCTCCCGAGAGTCGTCATGTCCCCGCCGTCCGGAATCCACACTGCCGGCAAGCTCGCCGCCCTTCGGCAGCGGAGGCGCTGGTCCGATCGCTATTACAAGCGGAGGACCCTCCACCTGAAGGAGCGCTCCGACCCGCTCGAGGGGGCCCCCCAGGGCCGTGGGATCGTGATCGAAAAGGTCGGCGTTGAGGCGAAGCAGCCGAACTCGGCGATCCGCAAGTGCATCAAGGTCCAATTGATCAAGAACGGCCGCCAGATCACCGCGTTTGCCGTCGGGGACGGGGCGATCAACTTCATCGACGAGCACGACGAGGTGCTCGTGGAAGGGATCGGGGGACGGATGGGGCGGTCCTACGGGGACATCCCGGGCGTCCGCTACAAGGTGATCCAGGTGAACGGCACCTCCCTCGACGAGCTCGTCCGCGGTCGGAAGGAGAAGCCCCAGCGATGAGCGGTCGGCCCGAGCGCGCGACGGCGCGCCCCCCTCCGGAGACCCCCGTCGACGCCGACGCGATCACCGTGGTGCGCCCGGTGCCGCCACCGGCCCCCCCGTTCCCCCTCCCTCCCTTGTTCGACCAGTTCCCGTTCGAGGGGATCGAGGTCCACGATCCGGGTATCCAGCCG
>DASYZN010000216.1:0-1779 GCA_035946105.1 Thermoplasmata archaeon
AGGTGCTCCCAGGCCAGCGGATCGCGGGCGACCGCGGCGATTCGGGTCGGTTCCGACCCCAGCGCCGGGGCGACCGCCATCGATTCCGTCACCTCGATCCGGTGCCGCCCCAGGGCCTCGACGAGGGCCCGGAGCGTGAAGCGATGGAACCCGTGCCGCTCGGGATCCCTCGGCGGGAGCGGGTCGAACCCTTCCCGTTCGAGCCGGGCGAGCACCATTTCGACCGGCCCGCGGAGCAGCCGCGACACCGCGTTCGGGGGCAGCCTCCGAAGGTCCCTCGAGACCTCCCCCGATCCGGTGACGGCCTCGACGACGAACCGGCCGTTCGGGGCCACGAGGTCCGCGATCTGGTCGAGGAGACCCGGGGCGTCGGTCCCTCCGAAGCCCACCGAGTTCCCGAGCGCGACCACCGCATCGAACCTTCCATCGCGCAGGGGCGGCCACCGAGCGTCGCCCCTGAGGAGCGAAGGGACCGGGCCCGAACCGGTCTTCGGCCATCGGCGGCGCACGGCTTCGAGCATCCCCCCCGACAGGTCGAGGACCACCCGATGGGCCCTCGCGTCGCCGATCTCCGGGGTGAACCGCCCCGGCCCGGGCCCGATCTCGACGACCCATCCGTTCGAGCGCGCGTGGCGGGCGAGGAAGCGCCTCCGCAGGATTCGGAAGAGATCCCGTTGAGGGGTCCCTTCGTAGCGTTTCCATTCCCTTTCCACCCGGTAGGCGTCGAGCCGCAGGAAGCGCTCCGACGGGCGGCGGCCCAGTTCGGGAGGCGAACGGAACGCGGCTTCCTTCGGGGATCGGCGCCCCGCAGCGGCCCGGGCGATAGGGCGCGGCCCCCCGGACCCCGCCGACGAACGGCCCGAGCGGCTCACGGGGCCCTTCGACGCTTTCCCTTTATATAGCTCCGCGATGGGATGCCGAGGTCGCAGAGATTCCGATGCCGTACTACGAGTGCCCCAAGTGTGGCGGAGGCTACGTGATCGACGTGCCGCCGAGCGCCAAGCCGACCTGCGACCGCGATGGTGCCCGGCTGAAGCGGACGAGCGACGCCTCCTACGAGCGCAGCGCCCGCCAAGAGTAGTCGTCTCGGGGGACCCCTCGGACGTCGGCGATGTCCAGCCGAGGGCCCCTCGTCCCCAGGGGGGCGCATCCCGCGGCCTACCTCTACCTCGTCGGCTCGGTCCAATTCGTCGTCGCGATGGCGGTCACCCAGATCTACTATCCCGGATACAGCGACGCGTCGAACGCGATCAGCGATCTCGGCGATCCGGGCCGATCCTCCGCCTCACTCCTCTTCAACGGTTCGCTGATCGCCCTCGGTCTCCTCGGCCTCGCCGCGACGGCCCTCCTGAAGAGCTCATTGCGCCCCCGGGGCTCGAGCTACGCCGGGCTCCTCCTCCTCGGGATCGGGCTGGTGGGGGCGATCGGAGCGGGCGTCTTCCACGAGCCGTCCTCCTACCACGGGAAGTTCGCCGAGACCGCCTTCGTGGGGGGCGGGCTCGCGCTCTCGGTGCTCGCCCTCGCCATGCTGCGCGACACCCGCTGGGACGGGCTCAGGGCGTTCACGCTCCTCTCGGGGCTGGTGACGCTGGGGGCGATCGGGGTCCTCGCGAGCCCCCTCGCGACCTCCGCGGACTTCGGGGCGGTCGAGCGCGTCGTCGTCGCCCCCCTCCTCCTCTGGGCCGTCGTGATCGGCCTCCACCTCCTGCGATTGCCGGTCTACAAGGGTCCCGATCCGGCCACGAGCTAGTCCCGTCTTCGGCGATGGCGGCGCCGGAC
>DASYZN010000217.1:0-9946 GCA_035946105.1 Thermoplasmata archaeon
GGCCGAGCCCGAGGAGGGCGATCCGGCCCTTCCCATCGGGCCGATGGATCGTCGTGAGCTCCTTGCGGCGGCCGCGGATCTCCTTCCGTCGCCAGGCGGCCTGCAAGACCCCCTGGCTCGCCCCGTCCTCTACGGCGAGTCCCCTCGGGAACCCCTCCTCCTTCTCCGAGCGCTCGGCGACCCCCGAGACCACCACATCGACCGACCCCGAGAACGCCTCCCGGCGGTCGATCCCGACCTTCAACGCCACGACGATGTCCCCCTCGCTTCGCCGAGCCTAGGGCGGGCGGCAGATAGGCCTTCCGAACCTCGCCGTCGGGCTCGGGGCGCCCCCGGGGGGCGACGCCGCTAGAGGGCGGTGCGGATCTTCTGTCGGTCGATCCGATAGCCGCCGGGGGTCAGGCAGACCAGGTTCTTCGCGATCCCGGCCACGTCGCCCCCGACGTCCTTGGCGACGCTCTTCAGATCGAGGCTCATCCGACGCACCGCGTTCTGGTCGTTGGCGATCGAGGTGTAGTCGATCAGGACGAGGTCGCCCTGGTAGGCGAGCTTCGCGAGGTTGTGGACGTCCTCCGCCCGCATCACCTCGGCCATCCGGACCGCCTTCGCGCCGGCGGTCGATTCCTCCTCGTCGAAGCCCATCGCCCCGAGGTCGAGGAACGTCCCCTCTTCGAGCGTATCCGACCCGTGGTGGCGCCGCAAGATGCCCGTCCGCTTCAGCATAGACCCTGGACCCGACCGTCCAACGGCTCCGAGGCTTGGGTCGCCTCTTAAGCCTGCCGTTCGACGGGCGCCGTCGACGCACGCGACGGGGCCCGGCCGCGGCGGGGCGGCGATGCGGGCGTCCGCGCCTCCGGGAATCGGAGGCAGAACGTGACCCGGTAGACGTCCTGCCCGTGCTTGCGGCCCCAGAGGGTCGCGGACTCTTTGAGCGAGGCGCCGACCCGCTGGCGCACGTGCTTCGCGAGGGCGCGGGCGGCGAGGGTGTCGGTGAAGTAGAGGTCCCATCCCTCGGGAAGCTCCTCGGCCCAGGAGAGCGACCGCTGCCAGTCCGACCGCGCCTCGGTGATCGCGGACTCCCAGATCGCCCAGAGCCGCGCCCTCCGGTCGACGGCCTTCTCCCGGGGGGCGTCCTCCGAGGCGCGCAGTTGGAGGGTCGCCGTGTAGAAATGGCCGGACCGCCGGCTGCACTCCGGGCAGGTCCGGTGCTCGACCTTGACGTTCAGGTGGACCGGCTCCGTCCGCTCGCTCCCCCGGAACCTCAGGGTGACGACGCCGCTCAGGCTCTGCAGGAGGGGATGCGTGCTCTCGTCGGTCCACGCCACGGAGCGGATGGCGACCCCCGGATACGGCTCGAGGAGGGGGACCAAGTCCTCGGACCCCAGGAGGGAGGGTCGGCCTCGGCCCTCCCAATGGGCGCCGATCCGGCGGGCACCGCACGTCGGGCAGAGGACGACCGTCGGTCGGGTCGGTGCGCGCACGAGCGGGGTCCGGGCGGCGAAGCAGTCCGGGCAGACGCCGTCCTCGAGGACCTGGTCCGTCCGTCCGCAGACGACGCAGAAGCCGTCGGCCATCGACCCACGACCCTCTCGCTAGCCGAGGACCGAGAAGATCTCGGCATGTGGGACCCCGCCGAGCTCCCCGGTCCCGTCCGGGTCGATGAGGCCCCGCGCCCTCGCGAGGGCGAGGACGCGCTCCCCCAAGAGGTTCGCCACGGTCGCCCTCCGAAGGGCGAGGACGAGCTCGTCCTCCGAGACGGGGGATTCGCCGTAGAACTGGCTCGAGATCCGCACGGTCCGGCCGTTCGTCCCCACCGGGAGGTCCCGGCCGAGGAGTTCGGCGTCGCAGGCGGCGACGACGACCTCGGAGCGGACGCGGTGCACCCGCATGACGATCCCTCCCATCGTTGGGCCCCCGGATTCGTCCCAGCGACCGGGCTTCGGACTAATAGGCCTTCAGGGGCGGGGGTCCGGGGCTAGAAGCGGACGAGCTTCCAGCGACCGGGGCGCTCTTCGAGGACCTCGCCCTGGTTGCGCAGGGAGTGGAAGAGGGCGTCGGTCCGGCCGGTCGGGATGCCGCGCCGTTCCGCCTCGGCCTTGAGCTCGTCGAGGGAGAACGTCCCGCCCTTCTCCCCTCCGAGCTCCCGCATGATCTCGTGGAGGAGCTCGACGCGCTCGCGCTGGCTATGGGAGACGCCGGTCGAGACGAGGTCGATGTCGAGCTTGCCGTCCGTCGTCGAGACACGCTTCAGGAAGCCTTCGACGATCCGGGTCGAGCGTTCGGCGTCCTCCACGCTCACGACATCGGAGAGCCTCGCCCTCGCCGCCGCCTCGCTCAGCCGGACGAGGGCCTCGAGCTGGCGGGCGGTGATCGGCACGGGCGAGTCGGGCTCCTCCCCCTGCTTTCGGACCCTGACGTAGAAGTCCTCGAGGGTCCGAAGGGCGTCGGCGGAGAGCACAGGCCGGATGTTCCGCCGCGCGTAGGCGATGTACTTCTTGAGGAGGTCCGGTGAGAACGGGGCGCCCCCGCTCGCGACGGACGGCGCGTAGCCGAACGACGCCTCCCGCGCCTCCCCCTCCTGGTGCGAGAGCAGGATCCGGTTCGCGAGGAAGCGGTCGCGCCCTTCCTCGGGGCGGTCCTGGATCGAGTAGATCACGTCGAACCGGGAGAGGAGCGTCGGCGGGAGATCGATCTGCTCGGCGATCGTGCGCTCCGGGGTGAACCGGCCCCACTTCGGGTTCGCCGCGGCCAGCACCGGACAGCGGGCGTTCAGGGTCGCGGTGATCCCGGCCTTCGCAATGGAGACCGTCTGCTGCTCCAGGGCCTCGTGCATCGCCGAGCGGTCCTCCGGGGTCATCTTGTCGAGCTCGTCGACCACGGCGATCCCGCCGTCGGCCAGCACGAGCATCCCCGCCTCGAGCATCCACCGGCCCCCGCCGAAGTCGTCCTTCACGGCGGCGGCGGTGAGGCCGGCGGCCGTCGCCCCCTTGCCGCTCGTGTAGATCCCCCGCGGGGCGACCTCGGCTACGTTCCTCAGGAGCTGGCTCTTCGCCGTCCCAGGGTCTCCGACCAGGAGGACGTGGATGTCCCCGCGGACCCGGATCCCGTCCGGGTGGCGCTTCTCGACGCCGCCGAACAGCTGGAGGGCGATCGCCTCCTTCTCCTCCTCCATCCCCCGGATCGTCGGGGCGAGGGAGAGGACGACCTTGTCGACGATCGTCGGGTCGCCGCGGAAGGAGCGGATCAGCCGCTCCTCCTCCTCGGAGATCTCGATCTCCTCGTACTCCTGCTGCTTGTACTCGAGCGAGTTCCCCAGGACCATGAGGTCGAAGGTCGTCGAGCGGACGATCCCGCCCTTGGACGCCGTCGCCCTCTGGAGGCTCTTGAGGACCCCGTTGACGACGACCCGGTTCCCTGGGATCACGCGGCCCGTGAGGTCCTCGGTGAGCAGGATCTGCAGCCCCTGCGGATGGGCGCCCCCCTTGAGGTTCTCCGGGTTCTCCTGGATCTCGATGCGCTGGGAGTCGATGTACGTCGACCGTTCCGGCAAGAGGCGGAAGCGGGTCCGGCTCGACGGCTTTCCGCAGCCTCCCTGGGCCGTAGGGCATTCGATCGGCTCCCGGAAGGTGAGGGTCCCCTCCTCCTGGAGCTCGTGGATCTGCGTCCCGCAGGCGAGGCAGGCGAAGACGGCGACCTTGATCTGCGGGCGGACCTCCGTCGCCTTCCGGACGATCCCGTCCAGGGCGACGAACCGGTTGAGGTCGGTCTCCCGGACCATCCGGATCAGCCGACGGGCCGTCGGCGGGAGGCCGGTCACGCGCAGGCGCAGCCCTTCCGTCTCGGGCGCGGCGACGGGGATCAGCTCCCGCATCGCCTGGATGCCGGAGCGCAGGAGCTCCTCCGGACGCTCCAAAAGGAGGTCCCCCAACGCCGTGTCGGCCCCCTCGATCTGGCCGAAGGGGAGCTCGAGGGAGCGCTCCTCCGGGAACCGGTCCGCGAGCTCGAGGATCCTCGGCCGCACCCCGGCCTCCTCGAAGACGCTCGCCCACCGCCCCGTGAGCTCGGGGGGCGCGGGCAGGACCCGACTCACGACGGCCATCTCGATCGACCCTCCCTACGGCGTCAGCCGGTAGCGGTCCCGCGGAAAAAGGCGACCCTCCCGGACGTTCGGGAGGCCGCCCACCAGCTGGACGAACCGGTCGATCCCGAAGCCCCAGCCCCCGTGCGGGGGCATCCCGTACCGGAACGCCTCGAGGTAGCCTTCGAACTCCGCGGGGTCGAGCCCCGCCGAGCGCAGGTTGTCGAGGAGCCGATCGAGGCGGTGCTCCCTCGGACCCCCGCTCGCGAGCTCGACCCCGAGGTACTCGAGATCGAAATAGCCGGTGTGGGCGGGATCGGTCGGCCGGCGTTCGGCGTAGAACGTCTGGGTCTTCACGGACGAGGGGAAGTCCGTGATGAAGTAGTACGGCGCCCCGAACTTCTCTTCGACCATCGCGCCGAGCTTCCGCTCCTCGTCTGCCGAGAAATCGCGGGGCGTACCGGACCGGGAGAGCCAGCCTGCGCATTCGTCGAACGGGACCCGCGGGAACGGCCGATGCGGCTCCTCGAGGCGCTCCAAGAACGCCGGCGTCGCCCCGGCGAACTGCGCCCGTGCGTGGGCGAGGGCGCCGACGACCGCCTGCTCGAGCGTGGCGCGCACGCTCTCCGCGCCGTCGATGTAGGCCATCTCCCCGTCGAAGCTGGTGAACTCGGTCAGGTGGCGGACCGTGTCGGAGGGTTCGGCGCGGAAGGCGGGGGCGATCTCGTAGACGCGCTCGAACCCGGACGACATCAGCATCTGCTTGTAGAGCTGCGGGCTCTGGGCGAGGTAGGCCCGCGATCCGAAGTACTCCACCGGGAACACGGTCGCGCCCCCCTCGGCCCCCTGGCGGAGCAGCTTCGGGGTTTCGACCTCGAGGAAGCCGAGGCCGTCGAGCGTCTGGCGGAGCCCGGCGAGCAGCGCCGCCCGCAGACGGAAGAGCTCGTGGACCGCCGGTTTCCGAAGGTCGAGGACCCGATGGTCGAACCGGGTGTCGAGCTCGGCCCCGACCTTGTCCACGATGCCGAGCGGCAGCGGGGACTCCGAGGTCGACAGCACCTCGACCCGGTCCGGCTTCAGCTCGACGCCCCGGTGGGCGCGGGCGGACGCGCTGACCGTCCCCTCGACGCTGACGACGGACTCCCTCGGGAGGCCGGCGAACAGCTCGAAGAGGGCGGGGTCGCTCGTCCCCTTCTTCAAGGTGACCTGGCTCGTCCCGCTGACGTCGCGGACGAGGGCGAACGCGACGCCCCCGAGCGCTCGGTACTCCTCGAGGTGGCCCGCGATCCGGACGGACTCGCCGTCCCGGGAGGGCAGTTCACGCGCGAGCCGACGGGGAGGCGGCAGGGCGGGGCACCTCCTTTCGGGCGAGCGCCGCCCGGACGAGGGCGAGGTAGAGGGGATGGGGCGCCTCGGGCCGGGAGAGGAACTCGGGGTGGAACTGGACGCCGAGGAAGAACGGGTGATCCGGAAGCTCCAGCACCTCGACGCGGCCGTCCGGGGATCGTCCGGTCGCCTGGAGGCCGTGGCTGCGGAACCGCTCCAGGTAGGCGGGGTTGATCTCGAAGCGGTGGCGGTGACGCTCCCAGATCTCGGTGCGTTCGTAGATCTTGGAGACGCGCGAGTCGTCCGTCAGGGAGATCTTCTGCGAGCCGAGGCGCATCGTCCCTCCGAGCTCGCCGACCGTCTTCTGCTGCTCGAGCAGGCAGACCACCGGGTCGGGGGTATGGGGGTCGACCTCGGTCGTGTTGGCCTTCGGGAGGGCGAGGGCGTTGCGGGCGAACTCGACCGCCGCCATCTGGAAGCCGTAGCAGACGCCGAGGAACGGGATCCCGCGGGTCCGCGCGATCTCGATGGCCCGGACCTTCCCCTCGACCCCCCGGGTGCCGAAGCCCCCCGGGACGAGGATCGCGTCGGAGTGTTCGAGCCGCTGCATTGCGACGGCGTCGCGCGGGATGTCCTCAGAGTCGTACCAGGTGACGTGGACGGCGCAGCCGAGGCGTCCCTGCACGTGGTGGAAGGCCTCGGTATACGAGAGGTAGGCGTCCTTGAGCTCCGTGTACTTCCCGACGACGGCGACCTCGACGGAGCCTTCCTCGCGGCGATACGTCTCGAGGAACGCCTTCCACTGGACGTAGTCCGGTTCGCGGTCGGTGAGACCGAGCAGGCGGGTCAGTCGTTCCCCGACCCCCTGGGCCTCCAGGACGAGGGGCACCTCGTAGATGACGGCTTGATCCGGGACCGAGATGACCGCCTCGGGGGGGACATCGCAGAAGAGGGAGATCTTCGCCTTGATCTCGGCCGTGAGCGGGGCGGGACCCCGGGCGATGATCATCGCCGGCCGGATCCCGATGGCGCGCAGCTCGCGGACCGAATGCTGCGTCGGCTTGGTCTTCGATTCCCCGACGGGGCCCACGACGGGGACCAGCGTCGTGTGGACGAACGCCATCTGGCCCTCGCCGAGTTCGTAGGAGAGTTCGCGCAGCGCCTCGAGGAACGGCATCGACTCGATGTCGCCGACCGTCCCCCCGACCTCGACGAGGACGACCTCGGCCCCGGTCGCCAGCGCGACCTCCCGGATCGAGCGCTTGATCTCCCCGGTCACGTGGGGGATGATCTGGACCGTGTTGCCGAGATAGTCGCCGCGTCGCTCCTTCTCGATGACGGCCCGGTAGATCTTCCCCGTGGTGAGATTGTGGGCCCCTACGAGGTTCTGCCCGAGGAACCGCTCGTAGTTCCCGAGGTCGAGATCGGCCTCCGTCCCGTCGTCGAGCACGAAGACCTCCCCGTGCTGGTAGGGGTTCATCGTGCCGGCGTCGACGTTGAGGTACGGATCGATCTTGAGGATGCTGACGGCGATCCCCCGGGCCTTCAGTAGGCGGCCCAAGGAGGAGGTGGTGATCCCTTTCCCGAGGCCCGAAATCACCCCGCCGCTGACGACCACGACCTTCACGACAAGAACCCGGCTCGGGTAGCGGGACGTTTCCTTAAAGCCTTCTTGGAGAGAGGGAGAAACGCACGCGTCCTGGCCCCGATTTTCGGCGGCGGGCGATAGGTGGGGCGCCGTCGGGGCGTCGCGATCCACGTCGACCGGGGCGACGGGGCGTCCTCGAGCCCCCGGGAGCGAACGCTACTCTTCGCGGGACGGCGAAGCGGACGGGCCCGGGCGGCGGGATCAGCCGGTCGTCGACATCGGCCGACGGCACTGTCGGCAGTTGAGGATCCACGACTCGTTCATCGTGCCGCAGTGCGAGCACTTGACGAGCGGACGGGGACCCTTCGACGGCGTCGAGGCGGCGGTGGGCGGAGGGGCCGAATAGACCTCCTGGGGACCGCCCTGGTCGAAATAGACCGGACCGGTCACTTCCGGGTGATCTTCCACCATCGGCGGAGGCGTCGGGGCGGTCGAGGAGGTCGAGGATCCCTCGAGGGTCCCGCGGAACGGCTTTGTCGAGAACGGTTCCGGCTCCGGTTCGCTCTCCTCGGCCAGGACCGGGCGGGGTTTCGGCTTCAGGACCCAACCGACCCCGGCGAGGATCGCCCCGATCACGACGACCACGAGACCGACGAGCAGGCCGGGGGTGAGGCCCGACACGGCGATCGTCGCGCCGACGGCGTTCGTGTTCTGCTGGCCGACGATGGCGAAGGTCTGACCCGCGTTCGCGGAGAAGGAGATCGAGCCCGATGGACCCGAGCTTTGGGCGACGATCGCCCCGAGCGAGGAGCACGCGGCGTTGGGACACTGGTAGGCCGTCACGTGGAAGTTCGAGGGGGCGCTCGACCAGGTGACCGTCACGGTCCCCGATCCGATGACGTTCGGAGTGATCAGGAGGCCGTTCGGCGCCACCGGGATCACGGTGGACTGCCCGGGCCCGACGAGAGTATAGACCATCACGATCGCACCCAAGGCGAGGACGACGACCCCGGCGATGACCAGTCCGCGACGCATCCTCCGCCCCTACCGAGCGAGCGTCAAAAGGCTTCGCATGGCTCCGGGGGGCCGCATACCGTCCAAGGTGAAGGACCGCGACGCGGACTCAGCGGTCGGACGGCGGCGGCGCCGGGGGAGTTGGCGGAGGCCGCCGTCCCCGCGACCGCGTGGCGACGAGCGACGCCGCCCCGGCGACCAGGAGCACGATGCCGGCGATCGTGGTGTAGGTGAGGCCGATCGTGGTCACCTTGGCCGAGACGGCCCCTCCGGTCGTGATCGTCGTGAGCACGTAGGTCTGCCCACCGGTGACCGACGCCGTGAGGGTCCCGGAGCTGCCGGTGCCGCGGGTGACGTTGTGGACGTGCTGGCACGTGGAGTCCGTGCACGACTCGAGGGCGACCAGGGTGCCCGGCGCCGCCCCCGACCAGCTCACCCGGACCGCCATCGGACCGAAGCCGTTCGGCGTGTACGTCTCCCCCGACGGGAAGACCGGGATGTCGATCGTCTGGCCGAGGAGGGGGAGGTAGGCGATCAGGAGGAGCCCGACGACGACGAGCAGGCTGGCCGCGATCGCGAGTCCCCACCGCATGTCCCCGGTACCCAACCCGGGGGTCAAAACCGCTTCGACGCACCCGTGCGTCGCGCCAAGGATAAGCCGTCGCTCCGTCTCGACGGTCCGTGCGCGCCCTCGTGACCGGCGCCTCCCGAGGGATCGGAGAGGCGACCGCGCGTCGTCTCGTGCGGGACGGCTGGGACGTGGCGCTGCACGCCCATCGGCACCTCGCCCACGTAGAGGCGCTCGCCGAACGGTTCCAGGCGCTCGGCCGGGAGGCGTGGGTCGTCCCGGGGGATCTCGCCCAGCCCGCGGTCCCCCACGCGATCGTCGAGCGGGTCCAGGCCCGCTGGGAGAGCCTCGACGCCGTCGTGCTGAACGCCGGCGTCTACGATCGGCAGGCGTTCCCGGCGACGACGGACGATGACGTCGACCGGACCCTCCGGGTGAACTTCACGAGCGCCTTCGCCCTCGCCCGGGGCCTCCTCCCGTTGCTGGCCCGAGCCGAGTCGGGTCGGATCGTCTTCCTCTCGAGCGTCCTCGCCTTCTCGGGATCTCGCCACGGGGCCGCCTACGCCGCGTCCAAGGCGGCGCTCGTCGGCCTCTCCCGCTCGCTCGCCTTGGAGCTCGCGCCCGCGATCACGGTCAACGTCGTCGCCCCCGGGTCGATCGATACGGCGATCCTCGCCGGGGACACCGCCGCCCAACGGGCCCAGCGGATCCGGGGCATCCCCCTCGCCCGGATCGGCTCGTCGGACGATGTCGCCGCCGCGATCGCGTTCCTGACCTCGCGCGACGCCTCGTACATCACGGGATCGACCCTGCACGTCAACGGCGGCCTTCGGAGCGACGGATGAGCGGCGAGCTCGTCTCGACCTGGTTCGGGGCGTTCCTGCTCGAGGGGGGACGGGTCCGGCGCGAGCTGAGGTTCCCCCCCGGATCGCCGGAGCTGATCGAGCGGCTCCGGCGACGTCGGGAGGGTCGCTTGGCCCCCGAGGAGGAGCGGCTCGTCGGGGAGGCGGATCGGGACGACCTCGTCAGCCGTGACCGGCGATTCGAGGCGCTCGGCGTCGTTCGTTCAGGCCCCTCCGCAAGCGAACCATCGCTCGAACCTCCTCCAGGGGTCTCCCTGAGGGAGCTCCTCCTCGCGGAGGCGGAGATCGACCTGCACGCCGCCTGGGATCCCTCGATCCACATCGACGAGGCCGTGCGGTCGATGGCCGACCTCGACCGCAGCGCGAACCTGATCGGGGAACGTCTCGCGAGCTGGGAGGGCCGGGACCGCCCTCACCTGGAGGACGACGGGGCGGCGGGGCCGCGGCCCGTGCCGGACCGGACCGAAACCCCCGCCGCGGGCGCTCCGGACGGCGCCCTGCGTCCGCTC
>DASYZN010000218.1:0-8243 GCA_035946105.1 Thermoplasmata archaeon
TCTTCGACGCCCTCAACGACGCCCGCAACATGGAGCGGGCGATCCGCGCCGTGCGGCGCGCCGGCAAGGTCGCCCAGGGCACGATCTGCTACACCCAGTCGCCCGTGCATAGCCTCGAGGCGTTCGTCGGCCTTGCGAAGCGCTTGGCCGAGCTCGGCGCCGACGAGATCTGCCTGAAGGACATGGCGGGGTTCCTCCCGCCGACCGAGGCGAAGCGGCTCACGGAGGCGATCCGCCGCGAGGTCGGGCTCCCCGTCGTCCTGCACACGCACTCCTCCTCGGGGATGTCGACCTTGGCCTGCCTCGCCGCGGCCGACGCCGGAGCTGCGGCCGTCGACGCCGCCCTCTCGCCGTTCTCGGGGGGCGCGAGCCAGCCTCCGACGGAGAGCCTCGTCGGCGCGATGCGGGGCACGTCGACGGACCCGGGCCTCGACTTGGGCGCCCTCGCCGAGCTCGCCGACTACTTCCGGGGGGTCCTCGACCACTACCGTCCGCTCCTGGACCCGCGCTCCCTGATGACGGATCCGTCGATCCTGGTCCACCAGGTCCCCGGCGGGATGCTCTCGAACCTCCTCGCCCAGCTGAAGGGCCAGGACGCCCTCGGCCGCCTTTCGGAGGTCCTCGAGGAGATCCCGAGGGTCCGGTCCGATCTCGGGTATCCGCCGCTCGTCACCCCGACGAGCCAGATCGTCGGGATCCAGGCGGTGTTGAACGTCCTCTTAGGCCACCGATACCGCGAGATCACCCGCGAGGTCCGCGACTACGTGAAGGGCCTCTACGGCACGCCGCCCGGACCGATCGACCCCGAACTATCCCGGGCCGTCCTAGGGTCCGATCGGCCGATCGCGGGTCGGCCGGCCGATCTGCTGGGTCCCGAGTTCCCGAAGGCCCTCGAGGGCGTTCGCGCCCTCGTCCCGGCGGCCGACGACGCCGAGGCGCTCTCCTACGCCCTCTTCCCGATGGTCTACGAGGCCTACCGGGCGGATCGGGACCGCGGGATCACCCTGGAGGTCGTCACGGCCGCCGCCTTGGGGGTGGTCGGCGCGCTGCGCTCCGACGGACGACGAACCGCCCCGGGGGTCCCTGAGGAGATCTCCGGAGGGCGCCCTCAACCGCCCCACCCGAGCGCGTGGGTCCTCGCGGGACGGTCGGGACGTCCGGGCTCTGGCCGACGGGGCTGGGCGTGAGGCTAAGGATCGAGATCGACGGGCAGCCCCAGGACGTCGAGGTCGACCTCGTCCTCGGCCGGGCGACCGTCGGGGGGATCGAGCTCCCGGTCACGGTCCTCGGCCGCCGGGGGGACCGGGTCGAGCTCGAGATCTCCGGCGAGCGGATCGACGTCGAACTCTCCGAGGACGACCCCGAGGCCCCGGCGGTCGTCGGCGGGGAGCGCTACCGGGTCCGTTCGACCATCCTGGAGGCCGCCAAGCCCTCGGAGGGTGGACCCAGGGCCGCGGCGTCGCAACAGGCGACGCCCCCGCCGAGGGGCGCCGCCCCGGCCCCCGCCGACGCCGAGGCGATCTACCCGCCGATGCCGGGGAAGATCCTCGAGGTCCGGGTGGCCGAGGGGGACCGGGTCGCATCGGGGGACCTCCTGCTCGTCCTCGAGGCGATGAAGATGCGCAACGAGGTCGTCGCCCCGCGCCCCGGGGTCGTTCGCGACCTGCGCGTCCGGCCCGGGGCGAGCGTGCGGGCCCGCGAGCCGATGCTTCGGCTGTCGACGTCGTAGGCGCGGCGACCGGGGGCCTTCAGAACTTCTGCACCGCGTGCCGGCAGATCGGGCAGCTCGTCGCGCCGTCGGGGAGGTCGGCGCCGCAGAACGCGCAGAAGGCGAGGTCGACCGGGGGCGAGGAGGCGAGCGGGGGCGATCCCGCGGCCTCGTCGGGCTCGGGGCCCGGGCCCGAGCCGAGCGGGGCCGCGGGCCGCCGACCCCCGATCGGGCGGCTCATGACGGGGGAGCGGAAGACGAAGAAGCTCGCGACGAGCCAGGCGAGGAGCCCGTAGGTGATGATCGTCGCCAGGTACGGGAAGAGGAACTGGAGCAGGAGGGCGACGCCCAAAAGGGCGATGGAGAAGATGAGGACGGGCGTGCGGACCATCATCGGCGATCGCAGGGGCTCGAGGCGCTCGGCATTAGATAACGCTCGTCGGCGGACGCGCACCTCCGACGCCTCTAATAGGGCGCCCGGTTGGCGCGCGCCGTGGCCGCCCGACCGGACCTCGTCCCCGTCGACGAGTTCACCTTCGAGATCCCCCGGTCCGCCCCGGACGGGATGCGGGTCGCCGGACGGCTCTACTCGAGCCCGGCGCTGTTGGGCGCCGTCGAGGGCGATCCCTCGCTCCAGCAGCTGAAGAACGTCGCCACGCTCCCGGGGATCCAGGGCTTCGCCTACGCGATGCCCGACATCCACTTCGGCTACGGCTTCCCCGTCGGGGGGGTCGCCGCGTTCGACCCCGTAGAGGGGATCGTCTCCCCGGGCGGGATCGGCTACGACATCAACTGCGGGGTCCGGCTCCTTCGCACCCCGCTCAAGGCCGACGAGTTGAGGCCCAGGCTTCGCGCGCTCGTCGACGCCCTCGCCGACGAGGTCCCGACGGGCGTCGGGGCGAAGGGCGGGCTCTCGCTCACCGACGCGGAGGTCGACGAGGTGCTTCAAGGCGGGGCGCGCTGGGCCGTCGCGCAGGGCCACGGCCGCCCCGGGGACCTCGGGGTCCAGGAGGAGGAGGGGCGGCTCGCCGGCGCCGATCCGAGCCACGTCAGCGACACGGCGAAGAAGCGGGGCCGCCGCCAGCTCGGGACGCTCGGGTCCGGGAACCACTTCCTCGAGGTCCAGGCGGTCGACCATCTCTTCGAGCCCGAGTTCGCGAGGGTCCTCGGCCTCGCCGAGGGCGGCGTCGCGGTCATGCTCCACACGGGCTCGAGGGGCCTCGGGCACCAGATCGCCACCGACCACATCCAGACGATGGACCGACGCCTCCAGGCCGAGGGGACCCAGCTCGTCGACCGGCAGCTCTCCTGCGCCCCGGTCGGCTCGGAGGAGGGGCGGTCGTACCTCGCCGCGATGGCCGCCGGGGCGAACTTCGCCTGGGCGAACCGGCAGTTGATCACCGAGGGCGTCCGACGGGCGTTCGGAAAGGCGCTCGGCTCGGCCGACGGCGTCGAGGTCGTCTACGACATCGCCCACAACATCGCGAAGCTCGAGCGCCACGCGGTCGACGGCGCCTCCCGGGAGCTCCTCGTGCATCGCAAGGGGGCGACCCGGGCGTTTCCGAAGGGACGATCGGAGGTCCCCGAACCGTACCGCCCGTTCGGCCAGCCCGTCCTGATCCCGGGCGACATGGGGACGGCGAGCTACGTGCTCGTCGGCCTCCCGACGTCGCTGGAGCGTTCCTTCGGCTCCTCCTGCCACGGCGCCGGCCGGCGGCTGAGCCGCCACGCGGCGGTCCGGGCGTTCCGGTACGAGGAGGTGACCCGGTCGCTCTCGGCCCAGGGGATCGTCGTGCGCTCCGCCTCCCGGGAGGGCGTCACCGAGGAGGCGCCCGGCGCCTACAAGAACGTCGACGAGGTCGTGCGGGTCGCCGAGGGCGCCGGGCTCACCCGGCGGGTCGCCCGGATGCGGCCGCTCGGGGTCGTCAAGGGCTGACGGCCCCGGATCCGGGGGGCGGGGGCGCTTCGGCCCCGCTCGGCGGCCTCGGCCGACGGCGCGCGACGAGGAGGACCGCGAGCGCCCCGCCGGCCGCCGCCAAGAGCCCAGCGGCCAATTCGAGGTCGACGATCGGGACCCCCATCGGCGCCTGCGTCGTCGGCGTCGGGATCGGGCGGACCGTCAACGGAGCCCCGGCCGACCCGACGTAGCCCGGGGTCGAGATCCAGGCGAACAGTCGATACGCCCCGGGCGCCGAGGGCGCGGCGATCGAGAGGTTCCGCCAGCCGGTCGCGCTGGACGCCTCGACGGTTCCGTTCCCATCCAGGGGGCCCGGCGCGGTCGCCGGTTCGGGGAAGAAGGCGAGGCGGAACGGTCCCCCGGTGGCGAGGCAGCCCGGGAGGCTCAGGGCCCCGCAGGTCGCGTGCTCGTGGACCGAGACCACGACGAGCGCCCCGGGCGCGACCGACCCCGGCGCCACCGTGACGTTGAGGCCGACCGGGGTCACCGCGAAGACCTCGATGGTGAAGTTGAGGCGGGCCGTCCCGAGGTTCCGATCGACCGCCGAGACGTTCACCCGGAAGAACCCCGGGGTCACGAACGTGTGGGAGAGGTTCGATCCGGAGCCCATGGCCCCGTCGCCGAACGACCAATTGTAGACGTACGGCCCTCCGGTCCCGCCGCTCGCCTGGACCCGGAAGGCGACCGTGAGCGGCCCGAGGCCGCTCGTGACGTTGGGACCCCCGGCGAGGGTCGGCGACGGCCTCGGGATCCCCGTGACGACGATCGCGTGGGTCCGGACGATCCGGTCCCCGAGCGCGTCCGTCGCGCTGATCGTCACCGTGTAGTTCCCCGGGAAGAAGTACTGGTGGCTCCCGAGCGGGCCCGTCGAGACGTTGCCGTCCCCGTAGCTGAAGGCGAGGGTGGCCCTAGGCAGGCCCGAGGTTCGCGCGACGTCGGTGAAGTCGAACGGCGTCGGGCCCCCGGAGGGCCACGGCCCGTCGCGGAGCGTGAGGCCGGTGCCGTTCCCCCGCACGAGCGGGGCGAGGGGCAGGGTGAAGTTCGTCCATCGGCCGAGGGCGTCGGCGACGCCGAGTTGGACGGCGACGGAGCAGGCGGGACGCGTCGGGCAGTCCGAGGGATCGAACGTCTCCTGGACCGACGTCCCGAAGGCGGAGCGGTTCGCGCCGATCCCCCAACGGACCAGGTAGGGCCCGCCGACTCCCCGGACGGTCGCGCGCAGGTCGACCGATGTCCCCGAGGGGGCGCCGACGGCCGGGGTGACGTTGGCGGTGATGATCGTCGTCGAGGGGGCCCCGGAGGCGTTGGCGTCGATCAGGAACGCCTCGCTCGTCCGCCCTCCGAAGGCGTCCGATGCCTGGGCGAGCGCGAGGAAGAAGCCGACGGTCGTGTAGGTGTGTCGAACCGCCGACCCCGTCGCGTTGGTGCCGTCGCCGAAATCCCAGCGGGTCGTGTTCGGATCGGCGAGGTGCCCTCCGCTCAGCGCCACGGAGAACGCCACGGTGAGGGGGACCGACCCATCGGGAGGCGACGCCGTGAACCGCCCGGAGAGGGCGGGATAGAGGGTGACGTTCGCCGAGGCGATCGCCGTGCCGAGGACGCTGTCGGCGACCGTCGCCCGGATGGTCTGGTTGCCCGTCCTCGAGAAGACGCCGCATTGGCAGGCGACGACGTACGGGTCGCTCGACCCGTAGGCGACGCTGTACGGGCCCGTCCCCCCGGAGGCGCTCGCCCGGAAGGCGAGGTCTCCCGGGAGGTCGGAGGCGGTCGGGGTGACCGTGAGGTTCGCGGTGATCCGGGGCGCCTTCGCGCAGGTCGGTGGGGTCGCCCCTCCGACGCCGACCGCGACCCCTGGGGAGGCCCCCCCGTCGGGCGGCGAGCGGCCGTCTCGGACGATCACGTTGGCGCAGTAGGCGCCGGCGACCTGGTAGGCGTGGGAGGCGGTCGAGGCGTTCGTGTCGTCGAGGAACGTTCCGTCCCCGAACGCGTAGTCGTAGCGGTACGGGCCGCTTCCCCCGGCCACGTTCGCCGAGTACGTCACCGCCAGGCCGACGGTGGGCGAGCTCGTGCTCGCGTTGAGGGTCACGTTGAGCGAACCCCCGCCCCCGACGACGACGGCGATCGGTTCGGCGGAGGAGGTGTTCGATCGGTTGTCGAACGCCACGGCCCGGGCGTCGAAGACCCCGGGGACCTCGTAGGTGTGCGAGGCGCTCCCGTTCGAGGAGAGGGAGGAGTTCCCGTCGCCGAAATCAAGGGCGAAGAAGGAGAAGTTCCCCGAACCCCCGCTCGCCCGGGCGTTCAACGTGACCGAGAGCGGCACGCCGCCGAACCTCGGCGAGGCCGAGAGGTTCACCGAGATCCCCGGGGCGCTCAGGGGGGTCGAGGTGAGCAGCGGGACCAGCACCTGGGCGTTCGGGGTCCCGAGCCCCGTGACGGCGTCCCAACCGGCGCCGGCGTTGTAGCCGTTCCAGCCGGTCCGCACGTCGTGGAACGCGAGGGCGCCGCTCGCGTTCCGTCCGATCGTGTAGAGCGAGGGGTTGAGGAATCCGAGCGCCCCTCCGGAGGCGGAATCGGCGTCCGCGGCGAGGCCGGCCCACATCGGCGAGGCGAGGCTCGTCCCTCCGGCCGGGCTCGTCTGGCCCCCGAAGACGACCTCCGCCCCGGGGGTGCCGGCGGGCATCGAGACGTCCGGCGCCGCCCGCACGGCGGGTCGGCTCGAAAGGCCCGCCGCGGACTGCCAGGCCGGTCGGGGGAACGGGGAGAAGCCCCCCCCGGAGCCTCCGGAGTTGACACACCCGGGCGAGAACGCCCCCGAAGCGTTGCCGGACCATCCCGCCTCCGATCCGTAGCCGCCCGAAGCGTTCAACGTGAGGTCGGTGCCGCCGACCGCCGTCACATACGGGTCGGACGCAGGGTAGTCCGTCGAGACGCCGCTCGTCCCCGCCGCCGCGCCGCAGTCCCCGGTCGCCGCGTAGACCCCGATCCCCTCGGCCGCGGCCTCCGCGAGGACGGGGTGGAGCAGGGTGTACGATCCGTCGGAGGTCGCGTTGCACGCCGACTTGCACGGGCCCTGGAAGGCATTGTAGAGGCCGACATCGGGTTCCCCCCAGCTCAGCGAGATCGCGTTCACCGCGTCGTGGGCGACGAGCCAGTCGACCGACTCATAGAGGCCGGTCGTCGGGTTCGGGGAGAGGGCCATGAGGATCGCGGCCCCGGGGGACATCGCCCGGACCCACTCGACGTCGAGCGCCTCCTCGAGCCCCCACCCCGTGTACGTCGAGTTGAGATCGTGGTTCACCGGCACCGGGTAGGCGATCGTGAGGTTCGTCGTGGGGAGCTTGTACTGCCTCGCGAAGCTCGCGAAGTCCGAGGTCAGTTGACCCTGGGGCTCGTAGCCATCGTAGGCGTCGACGATCCCGACCTTGAACCCCGTGCCGTTGTGCCCGGCGGCGACGATCCGGGTGAGGTTGTAGACCCGCTGAGCCTCGCACGGGGTGAGATAGCTCGTGATCGGGCACCCGGGTGGCGCGGCGGGGGCCGGCCCATGGGCGGTCGTCGTCGCCGTTCGTCCGAGGAACGGCGTCGGGGTCGTCAGATTCCCTAAGCCGAGCACCCCGGTCGTGGCAAGACCCTCGGGAAGGCGGGCGGGGGCGAGATGGCTATAGAATGTCCGATCCCCCGACCGATACGTTTCGAAGGAGGTGTCGAACGCGTGCCCCACGGCGGCCGAGCTCCCATGCACCTCGAGGAGTAGTCGGTCCGCGCTCGGTCGAGCCTCGAGCCCGAAGCCCTCGAAATACGCCGTCGATCGATCGACCGAGGCGATAGAGCTCCCGTAGCGATCGGCGAGCGCCGAGGGGTCGAGGAAGTGGTGGAAGGTGGGGGTGCCGGGGGCGTATTCGAGCGCGATGGCGGCCGAGAGCCCCGTGGGATCGTACGGGGCGAGCCCGACCAGGACGTCGAGCGAGGTGGCGGCCGGCAGGGGGCCGACATCGACGGCCCCCGCGGGCGGGAGGAACCCGGGCGCGACGACGACCATCCCCCCCTGGGGGGAACCGTCGATCCCACCGACCACGGTGGGGGCCAGCGGGCTCGCCCCGCCGAGCCCCACGGTGGGAGCGAGCAGGACGATCAGGCTCGTCGCGAGCAGGACGATGCCCGACCAGGAGCGCGCGAACCGGTGCCGCGGCATGCGACCCACGGGAGGGTAGCGGTGCGCCCCCTGTAATAGGTGGCGCCGGACCGAAGGGGCGGGGGACGACCCGCCGTTCGGCGAGAGCCTTTAACGGGGGGTTCGCTCGCGGGCCGGTCCTCCTACGTGAACGCGCTCGAAGGGTACGCCATCCTCTTCGCCGTGGTCTTCGGCTACGGGCTCGCGGTCCTCCTGCTCAGGCGGGCGGGCCGGCTCGGCCCCGACCGCTCCCTCTCCCTGTTCGGCCCCGCCCTCATGCTGAAGACCGAGCGGGGGATCGCGCTCCTCGGCCGCCTCGGGCGGTTCCGCCGGTTCTGGTCCGCCGCCGGGGACCTCGGCATCGCCCTCGCCGCCACGGCGATGATCGTCGTCGTCGCCCTCCTGAG
>DASYZN010000219.1:0-12646 GCA_035946105.1 Thermoplasmata archaeon
GCCGATCGCCCCCCTCCTCCGCGACGGGCTCGTCATCGACCCCGCCCCGGACATCCTCGTCACCGGCCACGCCCACACGTTCGGGGCCGACCGATACAAGGGGGTCCTCCTCCTGAACGCCTCGGCCTGGCAGGCGGAGACGGAGTACCAAAGGATGCGCAACATCTCCCCGGTCCCGGCGCAGGCCGCCGTCGTCGACCTCCGGGACCTCGGACTCACCCGGCTCGACCTCGCCGGGGGCGATCTCGCCGGTCCCGGGACGATCGCGTGACCCCGGCGCGGGGCGCGCGGCTCGCGCTCGTCCTCTCGGCATTCCCCATCGGAGCGGCGACCGATCGGATCGCCCGCGCCTCGATCGACCGGCGGCTGGCCGCCTGCGTCCAGCGGACCGAGGTGCGCTCGACCTACCGATGGCGGGGACGGATCGTGAGGGATCGGGAATGGTTGCTCGTCTTCAAGACGACCGAGGCCCGGGCCGCCCGGCTCCTCGCGTTCCTAAGGTCGGAGCACCCGTACGAGGTGCCGGAGATCGTCGAGCTTCCGGGCGCCCGGGCGAACCGCGCCTACGTGGACTACCTGACGGAGGCGCTCTCCATCGGCGGGGCCGGCCGAGGACGCCCCCGCCGCGCGGGCCGCCCCAAGGCGTCGCCTAGGCGTCCGGCAGGACCGAGAGCCCCGGGAGGCCCTTCCCCTCGAGGAACTCGAGGGCGGCGCCGCCGCCGGTCGAGACGTACTGGAAGGCGCCCGTAAGTCCCAGGTCCTCGGCGACCCGGGCCGAATCCCCCCCGGCGCAGACGTGGTAGCCCGGGACGGTCGCGAGGCCGGCGAGCACCTCCCGGGTCCCCGGGGAGAAGCGGGGGTCCTCCGCGAGGCCGAGGGGGCCGTTCCAGAAGACCGTCTTCGAATCGCTCAACAGGGCGTAGAACCGGTCCCGGGTCGCCGGGCCGATGTCCCGGGCGACCCCGCGCTCCGGGACCCGGTCCGCGGGCGCGGCCTCCGCGTCCCGGCGCCCCGGGATCTCGACGAGCAGGTCGACCGGCAGGGAGATCACCGTCCCCCGCTCCGACGCCTCGGCGAGGAACGCCCCGACCTCGGGGAGCTGGTCGTCGTCCACCGGGGTCGCCCCCAGGTCGGCTCCCCGGGCGCGGAGGAACGGGAAGGCGAGCGCCCCGCCGATCAGGATCCGATCCGCCCGGCCGACGAGGCTCCTCAGGAGGGGGAGCTTGTCGGCGACCTTGGCGCCGCCCAGCAGGATCACGAACGGCCGGTCCGGGGCGTCGACGATCTTCGAGAGCTCCTCGATCTCCCGCTCGACGAGGAACCCGGCGTAGGAGGGGAGGAGCCCCGGCACCCCGACCGTGGAGGCGTGGGCCCGATGGGCGGAGCCGAACGCCTCCTCCACGAACAGCTCGCCGAGGGCCGCGAGCCGCCGAGCGAAGGCGGGATCGTTCGCCTCCTCCCCGGGATGGAACCTCAGGTTCTCGAGCAGGGCGACCCCGCCCTCGGGGAGCCGTTCGATCTCGGCCGGGATCGTGCTCCCCTCGTAGCCGCTGACGAGCGGGACCGGGGTGCCGAGGTACCCCGAGAGGCGCTTCGCGATGGGGGCCAAGGAGTACTTCGCGTCGGGCCGCCCCCCCGGTCGGCCCAGGTGGGAGAGGACGATCGTCCGCGCCCCCCCGTCCCTGAGCCGGCGGAGCGTCGGCAGCGCCTCCAAGATCCGCCGGTCGTCCGCGACGTCCCCCCGCTCGGTGAGCGGGACGTTGAAGTCGACCCGCACGAGGACCTTTCGGCCCCGGACCGCGACCCCGGAGATCGTCCGCTTCCGTTGCACGGGGGGGCGGGAGCGGGACCGCCCCTATATTCGTTCGGCGTCCGATCCGGACGTCGGTCGACGGGCGCCCCGCGACCTAGGCGGGGGAGGCGGAGGCGACCGGGGGACGGACCCTCGCCCGGATCCGTCCGACGATCCGTTCGGTCTGCGGCAGCCGTAGCCCGTGGTCCCGGCCGAGCCGTAGGATCGCCCCCGAGATCGCCTCGATCTCCGTCGGGCGGCCGTGGTCGAGGTCTTGCAGCATGCTCGAACGGTTCTTCGCGGTCCATCGGACCACGCGGAAGAGCTCCTCCTCGGTTTCCCGGGGGGTGAACTCGAACCCTTCCGAGGCCGCCACCGAGCGGGCCTCCTCGAGGAGGGAGAGCGCCTGGCCCCTCCAGGGATCGTCCGCGAGGCGGCCGTTCTCGACCCCGTGGTCCGCGGTGACCGGGTTGATCGCCGCGTTGACGAGCGCCTTGCGCCACTCCTCCCGGGCGACCGATTCGACCCGTCGGACCTTGAGGCCGGCCCTCGAGAGGAGGACGTCGAACCCGTTGATCCCCCCGAACGCCCCTTCCGGGCCGAGCAGGAGCTCCCCGTCGCCGGCGAGCCGGACCTCCCCCGGACCGACGAGGGTCGCCGGGAGGGTCAGGATCCCCCGGACGAGCCAGCGGTCGACGTAGAACCACCCCCCCGAACGCAGGAGCGGACTCAGGCGGGCCCTCAGGCCGAGCCCGTTCTCCAAGGCGAGGAGCGGGGCGGGGTGGCGCAGCCGGGACGTGAGCCTTCCGGCCGCCTCCTCGAGGTCGAACGTCTTCACCGTGAGGAGGATCCGATCGAACGTCGCGCCCAGGGGGATCTCGGTCGACGCGGCGACCTTCACCCGGGTCGCGCTGACGCCCTCCGCGAGGAGTCCCTCCCGCTCGATCGCGGCCACGTGGGCCGGGCGTCCCACGAGGAGGACCTCCGTTCCCGAGCGGGCGAGCATCGCGCCGAGGACGCTGCCGATCGCCCCGGCGCCGAAGACGAGGACGCGCACCGTGGGGACCCGGGTCAGCCCAGCCTTCGGACGAACTCCGGGAGGCCCCGGGACCCGCCCCAGTCGCGCCTCAGCTTCGCGAGGAGCGACTCGTAGTATCGGACCTGCTCCTCGGCCTTGCGGACCTGCTCGACGAGATAGCGCTCCTCCCGCTCGAGGCGGGCCGCCTCGGCCAGCGCGGCGTCCCTCGCCTCGACGAGGGAGAGCTGCCTATCGTGCAATGAGGCGACCGTCCGTGGTGGCACGTCCTCCCCCCTTCGGAGCGCCGGGCCAATGTTCGAGGATGGCGTCGGAATACTCGGAGACCCTCCGAAGCTCCTGCTTGAGGCGCTTCACGCGGAGGGCGATCCGTCGCTGGCGGGCGCGGATGTCGTTGAGCGTGGCCTGGAGGAGGGCGAGCCGACGGCGCCACTTGTCCCGCTCCTCGACGCTCTGCAAGACGGCGTCGACGTTCATCTCGTCGCCCCGGCACTCGGGGTCCTCGGAATGAAGCTTTCGCCCGACCGGCGGTGGGGTCGGAGGGCCTCCCGGCCGCCGAATAGGCTCAAATCCCGACCCCGGGTCCCTCGCTCGGAGGGGTCCGAGATGTCCGGCGTCGGCAAGATCGTGGTGTTGGGCGCGGGGAACATCGGCGGGACGCTCGCCCAACGGCTCGCCGAGGCCGATCTCGCCGAGGAGGTCGACCTGTTCGATATCGTCGAGGGCCTCCCGCAGGGGAAGGCGCTCGACATCCAGGAATCGGCCCCCATCCTCGGCTTCTCGACCCGGGTCCGCGGCTCCACGTCGCTCGAGGTCCTGGACGGCGCCGACGTCGTCGTCGAGACGGCGGGCCTCGCCCGAAAGCCCGGGATGAGCCGCTCCGACCTCCTCACGAAGAACGCCTCCATCCTGACCGCCCACGCGCGGGCCGTCGCCGAACGGGCCCCCCGGGCCGTCGTGATCGTGGTCACGAACCCGGTCGACGTGATGACCGCCTGGTTCCACGAGGTGAGCGGGCTGCCGGCGGCGAGGGTCTTCGGGGAGTCGGGGACGCTCGACACGTCCCGGTTCCGCTGGTTCGTCGCCGAGGAGCTCAAGGTCGCCCCCCGGGACGTGGTCGGGTTCGTCCTCGGGACCCACGGCGACACGATGGTGCCGATCCTCTCCCTCACCAGCGTCTCCGGGGTCCCCCTGACCCGCCTCGTCGGACGGCCCCGCCTCGACGAGATCGTCCGCCGGACCCAGCAGGGCGGCGGCGAGATCGTCGAGCTCCTGAAAACCGGCAGCGCCTACTTTGCGCCGACGGCGAGCCAGGCCGAGCTCGTGCGGGCGGTGGTGCGCAACGAGCACCGCCTGCTCCCGGCGACGGCGCGCCTCTCCGGCGAGTTCGGGGAGAAGGACGTGACGATCGGCGTCCCCGTCCTCGTCGGGCGGTGGGGGATCGAGCGGATCGTCGAGGTCGAGCTCACCGAGGAGGAACGCCGGGCGTTCGCCACGAGCGTATCCGCCGTCCGTTCGGACCTCGCCCTGCTCGCCGACCTCCCGAAGGGCCGGTAGGCGTCCGAGGGAACGGTCGGGGTCGAGGGAGGTCCGGGGGAGATGGCGTTCGAGGGCGGTTCGGGCGCCTCGGCGGACGGCCTGATCGAGATCAAGCGGCGGCTCGCCACCCTACGGTTCCAGACCGATGCCCCGGAGCGGGCCCACATCACGGTGAAGCCCGAGATCTGCGCCCGCTGCCCGCACTCCTTCTGCACCTTCGTCTGCCCCGCCGCCTGCTACGAGCGGATCGACGGGAAGCTCGTCTTCCGATACGAGGACTGCGTCGAGTGCGGCGCCTGCGACATCGCCTGCGACCAGGGCTCGGTCACCTGGACGCTCCCGAGGGGCGCCTACGGCGTCCGATACGCGTTCGGATAGCCGGCCCGCCGGGCGCCGGTTCGACTCAAACCCCTAGGTTCAAACCCCCTCGCCGCGTTCGTGCGCCCGGAGAGGAGGCCACGGAACCGATCCCCGCCGCTCGAGAGGTCGTCCCGAGCCTCTTCCCGTACCGTCCCCGCCCCGGACAGGAACGGATCCTCACCGCGGTCGCCGACCTCGGGCGCAACGGCGGCGCGATGCTCATCGACGCCCCCACGGGGTCGGGGAAGACCGTGAGCGTCCTCGCCCCGCTCCTCGAGCACGCCGAGGCGGCGGACCACCGGATCCTCTACCTCGTCCGCACCCACGCCCAGGAGGTCCAGGTCCTCCAGGAGGCCCGGGCGATCTCCCATCGGCTCGGCCACCCGTTCCTCGCCCTCGGCCTCGAAGGGCGACAGAAGCGCTGCCTGTTGCTCGAGGGGATCGGCGAGATCAAGGGGGCGACGGCCGAAGAGCACGGCAAGCTCTGCGCGGACCGCAAGCGGGCGACCCAGCGGATGTTCGACGAGGGGAACGCCCTCCTCCCCCCGACGGAGCTTCCCGACGAGGGGTCGGTCGATCTCACCGACCTCGACGGATGCCCCTACTACGCGAAGGTGCTGCAGGCGGACCTCGACGCCCTCACCGACCGCTTCAGCCAGAAGCTCGCGAGCCCCGCCGAGTTCGAGTCGTACTGCCGCTCGGAGAACATCTGCTCCTACGAGCTCTCGAAGCGGCTCGCGCGGCGGGCGCGCCTGCTCACCGCGCCGTACGTCTTCTTCTTCCACCCCCACATCCGCTCCTCGCTCCTCAGCTGGCTCGGCGTCGACCTGAGCCGGATCGATCTCGTCGTCGACGAGGCCCACAACCTGCCGGACCACCTGAGGGACCTCGCGACCGTCGCGCTGCCCGAGGACTCGATCCGAAGGGCGCGGGCCGAGCTCGCCGACCGGGGGGATTTCGCCGTCCCCGAGGGACCGAGCGCGAGCCGGCTCCTCGAGGTCGCCGCCCGCTCCGTGGCCGAGCTGATCGATCGGCATGCCCCCGACGACGACGGGATCCTCCCCCCGAACGCGCTCGAGGACCTCTTGCTCGGCGAGCTCGGCGGGACCTCCCACCGCCTCGACACGTGGATCGGGGGCCTCGCGACCTGGGGGGAGAGCCTGCGCGAGGAGCGGCGGCGGCAGCGCCACTTGCCCCGCTCCTGGGTCCATGCCGTCGCGCTCGCCCTCCTCGCCTGGCCCCAGCTCTCGGCGCCCGGGTACGTGAAGGTCGTGACCCGGAGCCCGCGGCGCGCCCTCGAGGCCTATGCGCTGGACGCGAGCGTGCCGGCGGAACCGGTCCGATCCTGCCACCTCTCCGTCCACCTCTCCGGCACCTTGGCCCCGCTCGAGGAGTACCGCGACGCCCTCGGGCTCGGCCCGGACGCGGGCCTCTTGACGGTCCCCTCCCACTTCCCGACCTCCCATCGACTCCTCCTCTACGATCCCACGGTTTCGACCCGCTACGATGAGCTCTCGACCGACCCAAGCGCGGTGCCCCGGATCGCCGACCGCCTCGCCGAGGTCCTGCTCTCCCTGCCGGTCCGCACGGCGGTCTTCTTCCCGAGCTTCGACCTGCTCGAACGAGTCCTCTCCGCCGGGCTCCAATCGGCGCTCCCGGCGAACGCCGTTATCGAGACGCGGCGGGCCTCGATGGGGGACCTGTGGCGCTCCATCGAGGGGTTCAAGCGGGGGCCGCCGGGCGGAGTCCTACTCGGGGTCACCGGGGGCCGGATCGCCGAAGGCGTCGATTTCCCGGATGAGGAGCTCGAGGCCGTCGTCCTCGTCGGGATCCCGTATCCGAAGCCGACGGCCAAGCGGGAGGCGCTCCGCCGCTACCTCGACGCGACGATCGGCCACGGATGGGAGTACGCCGTGGAGGCGCCCGCCCGACGGGCGATCCTCCAGGGGATCGGCCGGATGATCCGTTCGGAGAACGACCGGGGGATCGGGATCGTCCTCGATCGGCGGGCGGTCACGTTCGACCCGGTGCTCCCCGGGCTCGCCCCGATCGGCGACCTCGAGGCGACGACCCGCTCCTTCTACGGCGCCCGGGGCCGCCCCCACCGGGCCCGACCGGCGGCCGAGGGCGCCGACGGCCTCGCAAGGGCTAAGAACCCCGCGTCCGCCGACGGACCGGGGCCCGGCGCGTGATCATCTCGAGGACCCCGCTGAGGATCTCCCTCGCGGGGGGAGGGACCGATCTCCCGTCGTTCTACCGGACCCACGGCGGCGGCGCCGTCACCAGCGCGGCGATCGACCGATACGTCCACGTCCTCGTGAACGACAAGTTCGACCGGTCCGTCCGGGTCGCCTACTCGAGGACCGAGAACGTCGAGCATTTCGCCGACCTCGAGCACGGCCTCGTCCGGGAGGCGATGCGGCTCACCGGGGTGACCGAGGCGCTCGAGATCCACACGATCGCCGATATCCCGTCGGAGGGGACCGGCCTCGGCTCCTCCTCCTCTCTGACCGTCGGCCTCCTGAACGCCCTCTACGCCTACCGGGGGTTGCTCAAGGAGCCGGCCGAGCTCGCCGAAGAGGCCTGCCGGATCGAGATCGAGATCCTCGGGGGCGTCCTCGGCAAGCAGGACCAGTACATCGCCGCGTTCGGGGGGATGAACTACTTCGAGTTCCAACCGGACGACGGGGTCCGCACGAGCCCGATCCCGCTCACCGCGATCGACCGGGAGCGGTTCGGCGAGCACCTCTCCCTCTACTATACGGGGATCGCCCGCCAGGCGTCCGGGATCCTCAAGGCCCAGGACGCCCGCACCAAGGAGAACTTGGGATCGCTCGAGCGGATGCGGGAGCTCGCGAAGCGCACCCGGGACGCGCTCCTCGCCCGCGATTTCCGCGCCGTCGGCGAGGCCCTCGACGAGGGATGGCGGCTCAAGCGGGCGCTGTCCGAGGGGATCAGCTCGAAGGCGATCGATCGGGCCTACGACCGGGTGAAGGCCGCCGGGGCCTGGGGCGGGAAGATCACTGGCGCGGGCGGCGGCGGGTTTTTCCTCGTCGTGCACCCGCCCGAGAGAAGCGCTCAAATAGAGAGCGCCTTGTCGCCGATGCGCAAGCTCCCGATCCGGGTCACTCCCGAGGGATCGCGCATCCTCTTCGTGCAGCGGTGAACCGTCCGTGAGCGGGACCGAGGCCTACGTTCGGCGCTACGTGGAGGAGACGAACGCCGCCCTGGCCGACCCGTACCTCGCCCGGGGGATCGGGGCGATCGTCCAGGTCCTCTTAGAGGCCCGGGCGAACGACCGGACGATCTACTTCTTCGGGAACGGCGGGAGCGCCTCGACGGCCTCCCACTTCGTCGCCGACATCGGCAAGGCGACGATCCGCGGCGACGGGCGGCGGTTCCGCTGCGTCGCCCTCGTCGACAATGTGGAGACGGTCACGGCGTGGGCGAACGATGCGGACTACGCCCAGGTCTTCTCCCAGCAACTCAGGACCCTGGCGAGGCCCGGGGACGTCGCCATGGGGATCAGCGGGAGCGGGAACTCCCCGAACGTCCTCGCCGCGATGGAGGCGGCCCGGTCCCTCGGGCTTCGGACGATCGGCCTCACCGGCATGGGGGGCGGGAAGCTGAAGGGTCTCGTCGAGATCCCGGTCGTGGTCCCGTCGAACTCGATGCAGCACATCGAGGACGTGCACCTCTTGATCGGCCACATCCTGACCGCCTACCTGAGGGACGAGGCCCCCGCCCCGCCCCCGCGATGACGGTTAGGGTCCGGGACTACATGATCCTCGAGGTCGAGCACCTCGAGAGCCGCACCACCGTCGGGGAGGCGAAGGAGCGGCTCATGAAGAGCCGCCACCACGGCTTCCCCGTCACGGACACCGACGGGCGGCTCGTCGGCTTCGTGAGCGCGAAGGAGATCCTTCGGAACATCGACCAGCGCTCGAAGACCCTGGCCGAGATCATCCGGCCGGGCACCTACACCGCTTCCCCGGAGATGGCCCTCGACGACGTCGCGCGGATCATGTTCCGCTTCGGCCTCCGCGACCTCCCGATCACCGACGACCAGGGACGCCTCTGCGGGGTCGTCTCGAACCTCGACATCGTCCGCTCCCACTTCGAGCGGGCCTCGCCGGCGAAGGCCGAGACGCTCCGCACGCTATTGACGGAACGCTACCAGCTGCCGTTCTCCTTCAAGCGGGGCCTCGTGCCGATCTCCCGCCTCACGCCGACCCAGTGGAAGGTCTTCGAGGACGAGCTCGAGGGACGCCGCTACGAGCTCGAACGCGGCTTCGCCGAACCGGTCCTCGTCGTCCAGAAGGGCGACCAGTGGATCCTCATCGACGGCCACCACCGGGCCCTCGCGGCCCGGGGGATGGGCCTCGCCCAGCTGCAGGCGTTCATCCTCACCTGCGACCAGCCGGACGCGTTCGCGACGACCGAGATCGGCCTCGAGCGGGTGGCGCGGGAGCACCACCTCGCCACCCTCGAGGACATCGAGATCGACCGCTCGGCCCACCACCCGCTGCTCGAGGTGACGACCCAGCTGATCCGCCGGTTCGACCCCGCCGATTCCACGGCGAATCCCCGGGACCCCTAGCCCGGATCCCGATCGCGGGCGGGTCCTCGGCGGGGCCGGGGGATTCGTACTATACCGATATCAAACCCGCCCAGGTCGGTCGGCTGGTCCCGATGCCGACGAGGCCTTTCGACGTCCGGCGGCTCCGAACGCTCGGCCGCCGCTCGATCGCCGTAGGGCTCGCGTTCCTCCTCCTGGGGATCGGCCTCTCGGCCCAGGCCTCCCCCGTGCGATGGGTGGGCTACGCCCACCCCGAGGTGTCGGGGGGCGGCGGCGGGCTCGGCTCCGGCTCGACGACCCTCGTGGTGAACCTGACGGACGCCCCATCGTTCTCCCCCCGTTCCCTCGCCGCGATCGCCGGTGCCTCGGTGACCTTCCGGCTCCACAACCTCGGCGGCTTCAACCACACCTTCAGCCTCTCGGGCCAGGCGAACGTGACGTTGAACCAGAGCTGGAGCCCGTCGCAGCTCTTCGGCTACTTCGCCCGCAACGGGACGAGCGTCAACGCCTCGCTCGCCCCCGGCGCCTGGTCGAACGTGACGTTCTCGGTGAGCCCCTCCTGGTCCGGCGGACGCTTCGAGTTCGTCTCCCTCGTCCCCTACCAGTTCCAGGCCGGGATGTTCGGCTTCTTCAACGTCACCTCGGGCGCCGCGGGGACGACGTTCGTCCTCTCCGACCAGACCGGCGCCTCGGACCTCACCTTCGCCCCGGACGCCCTCGCGGTGAACGCCACCTCCTTCCCCGTGACCATCGAGATCCAGGTGAGCAACCTCGGGACGACGGCGCACACCTGGACCGTCGCCGCCCAGCCGAACGTCAACCTCACTCCGACCGGCTTCCCGAGCTACTTCGCCGCCCACCCGCCGGCGGCGAACGTCAACGTCCCGACGACCGCCGGGGTCGTGGCGAGCGCCCAGTTCACCCTGAACGGGAAGGGCGTCTACGAGTTCATCTGCGAGGTGCCCGGCCACTTCGCGAACGGGATGTTCGGCTTCCTCTACGTGGGCGTGCCGCTCCCGACGAGCGCCGCCCCGCCGAGCACGGCGATCGTCGAGGGATGGGTCCTCGCGGCGGCCGGCTCCCTCCTCGGGGTCGGCGTCCTCCTGGCAGCGACGGCGGCCTACGTCGGCCGCTTCCCCCCGCGTTCGGCCCGCTCGCACCATCCCTGAGATCGGCCCCCCGCTCCGGGGGGAGCCCCGCCTCCCCGGGGGGCGGACTCGCCTATTGGACGACCAGGAAGGCGCGCATGATCCCGTGGTACGTCCCGCAGAACTCGGTGCACTGGATGAGATAGGTCGTGCCGACGGCGACCTGGGGGACGGCGAAGGCGAACGTGTTCACCCGTCCGGGGATCGCATCGAGGCGCACCCCGAGGCCGGGGATGTTGAACGAATGGACGACGTCGGCGCTCGTCACGTTGATCTCGACCTCCAAGCCGGGCTTCGTCCAGAGCGCCCCTCCGGTCGCGGTGTTGTTCGTGGGGTCGTAGGTCGCGTTATAGCAGGTGCCGTTCGCCGGATAGCAGAACTCCCAGTACCACTGGTGGCCGACGACGTCGACGTACTCGTCGATGTGGCTCGGCGGGGTGTCGATGTGGTAGAGGAGGACCGTGGAGTAGACGGCGACCCCGGCGATCAGGCCGACCGTCGCCAGGGTCCAGACGACTTCGAGCCGGTTAACCATACCGCCTCCGCCGGGTCGCGGGGTCGCGGTACTTCCACAGGGCGTAGGACATGACCCCCCAGGTCACGATCGCCCCGATGGCGGAGATCGCGAGCAGGACCCAGACGATCGGCTGCGTCTGGTCGAGGTCGGTCGGGCCCGCGGCGGCGACCCCCGCGCTCCCGACGAGGATCCCCCCGGCGAGGGCCGCCCCGCCGAGGTTCCGCACGGACCGGCGGACCCACACGGGTCGTATCGAGGGCCCTCGGTACATATCGCCCGCGTACGTACGTGCTTCGGGATTTTTTTCTACTTTTCGACTCCGGCCCAACGTACGCCATGGATTCTTCACCGACCTCATCTGTCGTCTCATCCCTCATCTTTCATCGTTCACCCGCCCGCGAAGGTTCACCTCCTGCCCTTTCGACCCCTCCCTCGTGCCCTCCGTCGTCCGAGCCCTTCGCCTTCCCCTCGAGACCCCCCTGTCGCCCGCTCTCCGCTCCACCCTCGCCACCTACCGACTCCTTGTCAACGAACTCCTCCGAGAAGCCTCGAACTCCAACATCACCTCCCGAGCCGCCCTCTCCCGATTCGCCCGGACCTGGGCGCTTCATCACGGACTGACCGGAACCCACGCCGTGACCGCCTCCACCATCGCTCTCTCCTTGTTTCGGGGCCATCGACAGCGCCTGCGCCGAGGATTCCCCTCCAAGCTCCCCTATGTCCGCAAGGCGTTCCTGCGCGTCGACGATGCGAGCTTCCATGTCGACGCGTCCTTGGGCCGTGTCCGGGTCTCGCTCCGTAACGGCATCTGGGACTCCTTCGGGATCCGGCTCTCCAACTACCACCGTTCGGTGCTCGCCACCCCGGGCCTTCGGATGAAGCAGGTCCACCTCGCCGAGGATCGGGCGGTCATGCTCTACGAGAAGCCCGCCCCCGAGGAGTATCGCCCCACCTCCCTGCTCGGCCTTGACACCAGCGAGCGCTCCCTCGACGGGGTGGTCGTGACGCCCTCAGCGACGCGCGCCGTGACCATCCCGTTCCCCGGGATCGCCGAGATCCAGCGTCGGCACGTCGACCGACGGCGCCACCTCGCACGCAAGAAGGCGAGCGACCGAAGAGTCGGACGTCGCCTCCTGAACCGGGAGGGTCGGCGGGAACACCACCGGGTGATCTCCCGCCTGCACGTCCTCACTCGCCGCCTCGTCGAGGGGGCCCGACGCCATCACGCCGCCCTCGCCCTCGAGGACTTCACGAAGGTTGCTCGACGGGTTCGACCTCGGCGAGGAGCGAAGCATCGACCGAGACCCGGCTCCCCTCGGAGTTCCTCGCTTCGCCGACGCCTCTCGAGCTGGCCGAGGGCCGAACTCCACCGCCAGCTCGCCTACAAAGCCGCCGAGCGCGGGGTGCCGATCGTCTGGGTCGATCCGTATCGAACCAGTGTCACCTGTCCGAGATGTGGGGCGTATGGAGGTCCCCGAAGCAAGATGGGACCGACCTTCGAGTGCCCGGCGTGCGACTGGCGGCTCGACCGCCAGCTGAACGCGGGGGCGAACGTCGGACGAATCGCTCTACGGGAGACCGCGGAGCTCGGAGGTCTGAAGCTTGACCTCGACGCCCTCGCCGAGGAGGCGATGACGCCCCAATACCCGTTCCAGGACCTGGGACGGGCACGGGC
>DASYZN010000220.1:0-2221 GCA_035946105.1 Thermoplasmata archaeon
CTCGCCCTCGCCTTAGAGATCGCCTACGCGAGTCCCGCGACGATCCCCGCCCTGCTGGGCCGGGCGCATCGCCGGGCGCTCACCCTCGCCGCCGACGCGGGATACCTCACCCCGGAGACCCTCCCGATCGTCCTGGCCCGGGCCGCCCGCGAGGCCGCCGCCCTCCATGAGATCACAGGAACGTAGGATCCCCCCACGTGAACCAAACGGAGTGAACAACGATGGAGTACGTCTACAGCGCCCTGTTGCTGAACGCCGCCGGAAAGCCGATCGACGAGAAGGGCGTCTCGGGCGTCCTCACCGCCGCCGGGATCGCCCCCGATGCGGCCCGGGTGAAGGCCCTGCTCGCCTCCCTCGAGGGCGTGAACATCGCCGAGGTCCTGAAGAAGGCCGAGACGTTCAGCGCCCCCGCGGCCGCTCCGGCCCCTTCCGAGAAGAAGGACGGCAAGGCCGAGAAGAAAGAGGAAGAGAAGAAGGAAGAAAAGGGGGTCTCCGAGGAGGAGGCCGCCGAAGGACTTTCCGCCCTCTTCGGCTGAACCGGCGGGCTTCCCGCCGCCGCGCTTAAGTCCCGAAGCCGGGTGGGTGAGGGCGGAGGAGTCCCGCCGCCCCGCTCACCCCCATGCCGGCGCGGGAGTTCTGCGGGGTCGTCGGCGTCTCCCTGCAGGGCAAGGGCGCGGCCCCCTACCTCTACCGGGGGCTGCGCGCCCTCCAGCACCGGGGGCAGGAATCGGCCGGGATCGCCACGAGCGCCCACGGCGTCCTCTATCACCGGCGCGGGATGGGGCTCGTCCACGACATCTTCACCCAGGAGACCCTCGATACCCTGAGGGGGACGGTGGGCATCGGCCACACCCGCTACTCCACAACGGGAGCCTCGGAGCTCGAGAACGCCCAGCCGCTCGTCGTCCGATTGCGGGACGAGGACGCTGCGCTCGCGCACAACGGCGATCTCGTCAACTTCGAACGGGTCCGTCGCCGGCTCCAGGCCCAGGGCGTCGAGTTCCTCGGGAACGCCGACTCCGAGACGATGGCCCAGATGATCGCGGTCGAGTACGGCCGATCCCGCGACCTGGATGCCGCGATCCGTCGGGCCTGCGCGGAGCTCGTGGGCGGCTACGCCGTCGCCATGCTCGTCGGGAGCCGCCTCGTCGCGTTCCGCGACCCGCTCGGCATCCGTCCCCTCGTCCTCGGGACGGTGGACGGCGGATTCGCCGTCGCCAGCGAATCGGTCGCGATCGACCTCATGGGAGGGAAGCTCGTGCGGGACCTCTTGCCGGGCGAGGTCCTCATCATCGAGCGGGGGCAGACGATCCACAGCTCCCGGATGGCCGGCATCGGCGAGCGGGCCCATTGCATGTTCGAATGGGTCTACTTCTCCCGACCCGATTCGGTCGCGGAGGGCCGGATGGTCTACGACGTCCGGCACCGGATCGGCCGCCGGCTCGCCCAGGAGAGTCCCGTCGCCTCGGACCTCGTCATCCCGGTGCCGGACTCCTCCCGGCCGCAGGCGCTCGGCTTCTCGGAGGTCTCCAAGATCCCGTACGCCGAGGGACTCATCAAGAACCGCTTCGTCGAGCGGACCTTCATCCTGCCCGACCAGAAGCGCCGCGAGGACGAGGTGCGGGTGAAGCTCCACCCGGTCCCGGGGCTACTGGAGGGGAAGCGGATCGTGCTCCTCGACGACTCGATCGTCCGGGGCACGACGCTCCGGGAGATCGTCCAGATGGTCCGCTCCGCCGGGGCCCAGCGGGTCGACGTCCGGATCGGCTGTCCGCCGATCGTCGCCCCGTGCTACTTCGGGATCGACATGAAGGAGCGCAAGGAACTCGTGGCGAACGGGCGCTCCGAGGAGGAGGTCGCCAAGATCGTGGGGGCGGACTCGGTCCACTATCTCTCGATCGATGGGCTCGTCGAGGCGCTCTCCATGCCGAAGGAGAGTTTGTGCATGGGGTGCCTCACCGGACGTTACCCCGTCGAGGTCCCCGCCGAACGCCGGCGGTTCCAGAAGCTGCTCGAGGAGTACTAGCGGGTGTCGGACCCCGTCCTGTTGCGGGGCGGCGGCCGTTGGCTCCTCTTCGACCCGGCGACGCGGACCGTCCACCCGCTCGGGAACGATCCCCTGCCTCCGGGGAAGCCGGATCCCCGGATCGATCGCGCGTTGCGGGAGCTCCTGGGGACGTCCGGACCCACACGGACGCTCGCGGTGACCGAGGCCTCGATG
>DASYZN010000221.1:0-2188 GCA_035946105.1 Thermoplasmata archaeon
CACGAGCGCCGGATCGATCGCCGAGACCGTCGAAGGGTTCCTCTTCCTCGGGACCGGCCGATTCCATCCGATCGGCCTCGCCCTCTCGGTCGACCGCCCGGTCTGGGCCTTCGACCCGCTGCAGCACCGGCTGGAGCCCCCCATCGACCGGGCGGGGCTCGTCCGTTCCCGCCAGTTGCTCGTCGCCCACGCCATGGACGCCCGAAGGTTCGGCATCCTCGTCTCGAGCTTCCCGGGACAGGACCGCTCGGGGATGGCGGCGGGGCTGGCCGAACGGGCGCGCCGGCGGGGCCGGACGGCCGAGATCCTCGTCGCGAGCCGGCTGGATCCGCGCGACCTCGAGGGACGATCACTCGACGCCTACGTGAACACCGCCTGCCCGAGGATCGCCCTCGACGACGCCTCGCTCTACCCGAAGCCGATGCTGACCCCGCCGGAGTTCCTCATGGCCCTCGGGGAACTCCCCCTCGAGCCGTACCGGTTCGACACGTTCCACTAGCCTTCGGGGACGTGGGGTGCCGGGCGATCCCCGAGCGAGGCGAGGCCCCGCCCGGGACCCCCCGGCCGCGGGTTCGTCCCTACTGAGGCGGAGGCGGGGGCGGCGGGGGCATCCCCATGTAGGCCGGCGGGGGCGCCGCGCTCTTGTAGGTGATCGCGAGGATGCCGCCGATCAGGGCGAGGATGAACCCGATGATGAACCCGCCGAGGCCGAACGGCAGGCTGACGACCGCGAGCACGATGGTGAGCGCGCCCCAGATCGTCTTGTTCTGCGGCATGACGAACATGAGGACCCCCATGAGGAGGGTCAGGATGCCGACCCCGAGCCCGCCCGCGACGAGGATCGCGCCGAGTCCGGGGAAGAGGAAGGAGATGAAGGCGCCCAGGCTCGCGATCACGAGGCCCCCGAGAAGGATGAAGACCCCGCCGATGATCGTCAATACGCCCGCGGTCGTCGGTACATGGTGACTCATGGCCAACCCCGTCGGACCGATGCATCCATGGTTCAAAAACCCGTCGTTTGAGCCGTAGCGGGGTCGACGCCCCGAGTTCGGGGCCAAGCGCGACCGCCGAGGGGAATCCAGAAGGCTCCGCCGGGGCTCCCCCGCGATGTGCGAAGCCTCGGCCGGGCGTTGTTCGCGGCGCTTCTAACCCTCGGCCTCGCCCTCACCGCCGGGGCCGTCGCCACGGGTCAGGCCCACGGGGCGATCGTCGGGATCATCCCCGTCCTCTACGGCGCGACCCCTGCGTTCGCCGCGGGAGTATTGCTCTTCGCGCTTGGAGGGTTCGGCCTGCTGGCCTCCGCCCCCGAGGGGCGCGCCGGTCCCCACCGATCGCTCCCGACGTCCTCCGGGACTCCCGGCGCTTCCGAAGGCCCGACCGCCGGGACCCAGGGGTTCCTGCTGGTCGGTCCCCTGCCGATCTGGTGGGGCACGGGCCGCCCTCCTTCGGATCGGGCGGTCCGATGGGTGGTCACGGCCGCGATCCTGGCCTACGTCGCGCTGATCGCGCTGTTCCTCTTCCTCTAGGTCCGACCGAGGGTCGCGGCGAGGAACGCCCGGTGGATCCGGCCATCCCCGGAGAGCTCGGGGTGGAAGGCGAGCCCCCAGATCCTACCGGACCGGACCCCGACGACCTCGCGATCCTGCCGGGCGAACGCCTCGATCTGGGGGCCGAACGCGAGGATCCGGGGCGCCCTCAGGAAGACGCCGGGGAACGGTCCCCCCCGGATCCCGTCGATCCGCACCGGCGCCTCGAACGACTCCCGTTGTCGGCCGTAGCCGTTGCGGCGGACGGTGATGTCGAGCGCCGGGATCGGGTCCGGGTTTGCCCCGCCTTCCGAGACGTCGAGGCGGCGGCTGAGGAAGATGAGGCCGGCGCAGGTGGCGAGCACGGGGAGTCCCTCCTCGATCCGGGACCTCAGGAGCTCTCGCAGGCCCTGCTCGTCGACGAGATGGGAGATGGTGGTGCTCTCGCCCCCCGGGAGGGCGAGGGCGTCGATCGATTCGAGATCGGTGCGGGTCCGCACCAACCGCACCGAGCCCGGTCCCGCCACCGCCTCGAACGCCGTCCGGTGCTCCGGGACGTCGCCCTGCAGGGCGAGCACACCGATCTTCATCCGGTCGGGCGGCGCCGCAGTTCCTCGAGGACCTCGCGGGCGCGGTCCATCCGGATGGCGTGCTCCGCCACC
>DASYZN010000222.1:0-2070 GCA_035946105.1 Thermoplasmata archaeon
ACGCGCACGGTCACCGTGAAGTTGCCGGAGCCAAGGTAGGTGTGGGAGGGGTTCGGGCCGACCCCGATCGTGCCGTCCCCGAACGTCCCGTTGTAGGCGAGGGTGCCGGTGCCCCCCGCGCCCGTGGCGAGCAGGGTCACCTGCAGAGGGGCCACTCCGCTGATCGGCCGCGCGAGGGCGCTCACGGTCGGCAGGGGGTTCACCACGACGGGGATCCCTGGAGCCTCGACCCGTTCCCCCAGGGCGTCGGTGGCCACGAGCTTGACGTCGGTGGGCACCGAGTTCGGCAATGTCGGCGTGCACGGCAGGTCGGAAACGTTCGCCGATCCACACCCGTGCGGGAGCCCGATCCAGCTCAGCTCGATCGGCGGGAGCCCGCCGACGACCGACGCGTTGAACGCGGTGGTTTGGCTCACGTCGAGCGCCCGAAGGGTCGCCTTGACCGCGCTGCTCTCGAGGTGATAGAGGAGCCACGAATCGTTCGACGGCGTCCCGCCGGGATCGCCCCCGAACAGCACGAGCGGCCCGTCTACGCTGCGCGGAACCAACCCGGCGTGGTCCCGAGCGTCCGGGGCCTGGGACGGGTCCGGGACCAGTTGGACCCAGTCCGAGCCGAGGTACGACCAGGTCTCATTGATCGAGCCGCTGCTGCAGGGGTTGGTAAGGCAGCCCCCGAAGAGGACGACCGACCCATTGATCGGATCGGTCGCCGTCAGGGCGCCTCCCCGCGCGCTCGGGGCGTTCGACGGCGAGAGCGAGGTCCAGCCTGCCCCGGTCAGCGCCCACGTGTCCGCGGTCGCGGGGATCCCCCCGAAGAGCAACGGCTCCCTCAGGGCGCCGTCCCATGCCAGCGAGGGAGAGTCGCGCGCCGAAGGGGGCGCGCGCGACGACACGAGGGGGTTCCATGCGCTCCCGTTGAACCACCACGAGTCGTTGAGCTCGACGATCGGCCCCCCGATCCCCGTCGTGGCATTGGCGCCGCCGAACAGCAACACGTCGTCGTTAGACGGGTCGTACGTGGTGCCGGAATCCCATCGACCGGAGGGCGTGTGGTTGCCCCCTGGGCACGCGGTGCAGATCCTGGCCCAGCGGTCGAGGGAGGGCGAGAAGAGCCAGGTGTCGTTGTGCGCCGGCTGGTTCGCCCCGTTCGGGACGGCCGAGACCCCGCCGAAGAGCACGAACTCCGAGATCCTCGGGTCGAAGGCGAACGAGGCCCCCCAGCGTGCGCTCGGGGAGTTCGTCGGGGTGATGCTCGCCGGAGTGACGTTCGTCCACGTGCTGCCCACCAGCACCCAGGTGTCGCCGAGCGGGCAGGTCGAGAAAAGTCCGCAAGGGGTCGCGTTCCGGTAGCCTCCGAACAGCGCGGCGACCCCCGTGCTCGGGTCGGAGGCGAAGGCCGCATCGATTCGGGGCGGAGGGGACGGGATCGGACCGAGCGACGTCCAATGGGGCACCGAGTCGTTGGTCGAAGGGGAAGGCGCTAGCGGAAGCGCCGACGGGAGGCCCATCGGGACGGCTCGATCGGCGACGGGGGCCCGATGGGGGATCCCGATCAAAGGTCCCGCGGGGTGGGGAAGGAGACCGGACGGGATCGGCGAGGATACGAGCGACGTGGGGAAGGAAAGGCCCAACACCACGACCCCGGAGCATAGGGCGAGCAGGAGCGGGGACGACGTTCCGCCCGATCGGCGCCTGAGCCCGCCACGCCGCACGGCGGGACGACCTCGGCGCCGCCTAAAAGAGGTGTCTAGGCCCCGTCGTATATCCCTACGACTCCGCAGGCCGCCGATGGATCGGACAGCGTCGGCCGAGTCGACAGAATCGGCAGCGCTCCGGGGGCACCGGGGGGATCGGTTTCCGAAGGCGCCCGTACTTGCGGCGGGGCGTGTCCTCACCGCCCCCGGCACTTCGCGCGCGCCTTGAAGGTGACGCCCGAGGCGCCGGGCGCTTGACCGAAGGCAAGGGGTTTTCCGTCCGGTCGCCCGACGGGGACGGCATGACGGGCTTGGCGGGTCGCGCCACGGCCGAGGGGACGGCGCGGTCGAAGGAGCGGACCGTCGCCAAGGGGGT
>DASYZN010000223.1:0-3172 GCA_035946105.1 Thermoplasmata archaeon
TGGTGCGTCCGATCATCCTCTCCCCCTCGACCGTCGAGGGGTTCGTCTACTGGACCTCGCACAACGGGAGCGCCTACAACCCGTTGACCGATCCCCTCGCCGACGGGGCGCAGGTGACCCTGTCGGGACTGAACCTCACGACGCTCTCGACGACCACCGATGCCAGCGGGGCGTTCGTCTTCTCCAACGTCCCGCCGTCGGTCTACCAGGTCGCGATCCGGATCCACGGCTCGAACTTCTCCGCGGCCCAGGTGACGGCGCTCCCGGGGAAGACGGTCAACGAGACGACGGGGCTCTCCCTAGGTCAGGTCCTCGGGACGGTAACCGACCCGCGCGGGACCCCGATCGCCGGAGCGACCGTGTCGGTGACCGGGCTCTCCGGGACGGTCGGCACGAACTCGACGAACGCGAGCGGGAAGTTCCGGATCGACGAGCTCGGGGTGGGGAACTATACCGTCCAGGCAAGCGTTCCGACCCTCGGCCTGCTCTCGCAGCCGGTCCGCGCCGCGCTCTCGAAGGAGGGCGCTAATGCGACGGTCGAACTCCGACTCGCCGAGACCGTCCCGGTCTCGGTGACGGTCACGCAGAACGGCCAGCCCGTGGGGGCGATCCCGGTCCGGTTCACCCTGATCGTCCCTCCCGGGGCGAACCCGAACACCGGCAATAACTCCTCCGCGCAAGCCTCCGTCGAAAGCCAGGAGAAGGCGAACACCTCCGTGGTCCTCACGGGTCCGGGAGGGTTCGCGGAGACCGATCTGCCCGCGGGGAACTATTCGGTCTACGCTCTCGGCTACAACGGATCGACCCCGTACGCCGCCTTCTGGTCGGGTTCCCTCGCTCCGGGGGCCTCGACCGTCCCCACCCTCGCCCTCCGCCCCGCCCAGGAGCTCTCCGGCAAGGTGACCGTCACCACGGCGGCCCCGCTCACGGCGCCGATCGAGGTCGCCGCCTACGATCCCTCGGGGCACGTCGCCTGGGCGTTCACGAACACCACGCAGCATTGGGCCCTCTGGCTGCCGAGCGGCCCGTACACGATCGTCGCGAGTTCGAACGCGCCGTTCCAGTCGACGATCCTCACGCTCGACGTGACCGGACCGACCGATCTCTCCTTCAACCTCTCCTTGGGGATCCTCGCCAAGGTGAGCGTGCACTCGAGCGCGTCGAGCGCGCCGATCGCCAATGCGCAGGTCGCGCTCAACCTCGTTCCTCAGGGCGCCCAGCTGACCGCCCCGACCGACGCCTCGGGGGTCGCCGCGTTCCTATTGCCGGGCCTCGTGCCGCCGGGCGCGAGCTTCTGCGTCAACGCGTCGGCGACCGGGTATGGGAGCGCCAGCGCCTGCGGACTCTCCCCCGGCGCCGTGGCGAACCATTCGGTCGTCCTCTCGCCCTCCCCCGTTCCGGTGAGCGTCGCCGTGTCGGGCGTCCCCTCCGGGACGCCGGTCCAGGTCAACCTCACGAGCACGTGCTCCTGCGCCCCCTCGAAGACCCTGTCCGGGCTCGCCCCGTTCAACATCGCCCTCGCGCCGGCGAACTACTCGGTCACGGCCTGGGCCCCGAACTACCCCGGGGGGTTGGAGCGTCCCCCGGCCCCGATCAACTGGAGCGTGCCGATCGGGGCGACGGGGCTACGGTTCAACGTCCCCCTCCTCCATCAGGTCCTGGCGAGGGGCACCCTCTCCACGCCCTCCGGGGTCCCGATCCCGAACGTCGAGGTCCAGCTCTCGTCGAGCGCCATGTCTGAGGCCGTGCGCGGCGGGGCCTTTGTGAACGGGTTCCTCGTCGCGCCCGGGACCTATCAGTACTTCGCGAGCGCCGCGGGGGCTCGCCCCTCGACGGGTTGGGTGGCCTTCGGATCGCTCAACGTGAACGGCTCGGGCGGCGTCTCCCCCACGATCGATGTGAACGGCGCCGCGGTCCCGGTCTCCGGGACGGTGCACCTGCCGAACGGGGCCGTTCTATCCCAGGGGTTCACGGCGACGTTCGTCACGGCGAGCGGGTTCCCCTTGCGTATCGACGGCACGGCGGGGACGTTCGCGACCGAGCTCCCCGTCAACGGCACGTTCGCCGAGTTCCTCAATATGACGAGCTCCCTCCTCGTCCACAACACCTCGGTCCTCTACCAGTTGGCCCTCCCGACCCATGCCGTCTGCACGACCCGCACGGCGTCGGCCATCTGCGATCTCGCCCTGATCGGCCAGCCGGCGTCGGTCGGCTTTTCCGGTCAGCTCTCCGCGCTCACCTCCCCCTCGGGCATCGCCGGCCACCTCCTCTTCGTGGGTCCGCAGCCCTCCACGAACCGCACGGAGGCTTCGTCGAGCTCGGACGGTCGCTTCTCGCTCTCCCTTCCTCCGGGCGACTACGACCTCTACGCGAACGCCGCCTCCGGCGGATTCGCCCTGAACGAGCGGATCACGATCGGACAGGCCAACGAGACGAACGTCTCCCTCGTGCTCCTGAAGGCCTGGACGGCGACCCTGACCGTCCTGCCCCCGAGCGGAGAGATCGTCGGGGGGGCCAACGTCACCTTCCAGGCGTTCGGGGCGCCGCCGGTCGTCTTCCCGATGACCGCGGGGTCCGGCCCGTACTCGCTGGCGCTTCCCCCCGAGAGCTACGTGGTGAACGTCTCGGCCCCCTCGGATCCGTTCGGCGTCCCGACGAACGCCACCGCGGGGGTGACCCTCCCGATGTCGAACGGGAACGCCGCCGCCACCCTCAAGCTCTCGGACGACCTCCTCAGGACGGCGAGCCTGTCGTTCACCTTGGGGGACGTCCCGGCGAACATCACGCTCCCCCCGTCGGGGGGCGTGGTGAGCCTCGGATTCGTCGTCCACAACACCGGCAACGCGCCGGAGTCGCTCGTCCTCTCCGCGAGCCCGTCGACCTGGAACTACACGCTGCGGCCGAGCCATGTCGACCTCGGGGTCCTCGGGGGGTCGGCCACGGCGTCCGGGACCCTGATCGTCCGCGTCCCGGCCGGCACCCCCGTCGCCCATCCGCTCCTCGTCCTGACGGCGGAGCTGAACGGCACCTCGAAGGTCGCCGGACACTCCGTCCTGCCGCCGCCGATCGCGATCCTTCCGGCCCCCGGGGTCGAGCTCGGACCGTCCCCGACCGTCGAGCCGATCGTCTCGACGAGCTCGGTGACCGTCGCCCTCTTCGTTCGGAACACCGG
>DASYZN010000224.1:0-2876 GCA_035946105.1 Thermoplasmata archaeon
CGCCGCGCCGGGGGGGACGAGGACCCGGCCGAAGCCGGAGGCGTACCCGAGCGCGGTCGCCAGGAGCCGTTCCGCCCCCGGGGAGACCGAGGGGATCGTGTAGCGGCCGGACGGGTCCGTCACGGCCGGACCCGCGCAGGCGGAGCCGTCGATCGGGCAGGCGAAGACCTGGGCGCCTGCGATGGGGAGCGACCTCGAGCCGTCGACGACGCTCCCCGAGAGGGCGCCGTCGGGAGCCAGCGCGAGGTCTCCGACCGCGATCGTCTGGCCGAAGCGGACCTCGAGCTCGAGCGAGAACAGGCCGTGGTCCGCCGCGGTAGCGTTGAGCCAGTAGATGCCTGCCGGGGCGGGGAACGCGAAGCCGCCCAGGCCGTCGGTCGGGGTGGGGAAGAGGCAGTAGATCGCGTAGCCGCCGCCGACCGGGCAAAGGGTGACGTTGGCCCCGACGATCGGCGTGCCGAAGAGGCCGTCGACGACCCTCCCGAGGACGACCGAATCGGCGTACACCGTGAGGTTCCCGAGCCAATCGAAGCAGTCCGAGCAGGTCGACGCGGGGTAGCTCACGTTCCCTAGGTAGCCTACGGCCTGGATCGTGATCGAGTAGAGGCCCGGCGGTGTCGCGATCCACGCGATCCCCTCCCCGTTCGCCTCCACCGTCGAGCACGGGCCCGTGTAGGAGGCGCTGCAGGCGGTGACGTTCGCGCCGGGCAGCGGCGTTGGACCGGGGAGGCCGACGACCCGCAGCGCGAGGATCCCGTCGGCGGTGAGGTTCAGCGTGCGGATCCGCGCGAGGGGCGCCGAGATGACCGGCAGGCGCGGAACCGAGTAGCCCGTCGCGTGGACCACGAGACTGGGGGCGCTCGAGAGCGGCGCCGACAGGAGGAACTGACCGAGTCCGTTCGACGGGACTTGGGCCTCGATCCCTGAGGTGGGGCCGCCCGCGGAGAGTCCGATGAGCGCCTCGGGGACCGGGGCCCCGGTCGTCGGATCAACGACGGTGGTGACGAGGGGCACGCCGACGTCGTTCACCTCCCAGCTCTCGACGTGGGTCAGGCTCGAGACCGGCGCGACATTCGGCAGCAGGGCCGGGCTGGTCTCGCTCGGGAGGACTTCCACCCGGACGCTCGAGTTCCCGTACCCTACGGGCGTCGTCCGCACGACGTCGGAGCCTTGGGTGGGAGCGGAGACGTTGACGAAGCCGGTGCCGTCGGCGATGTCCGAGTTCGAGAGGCTCGTGCCGTTCGCCGGGTCGGCGAGGGTGGCGGAGACCGGGGCATAGGGGATCGGGGCCCCGTTGCTCGCGTGGATCGTGCTCTCGACCCAGCCGTAATGCGGCAGGTCAAAGGAGGGGACCGCCGAGGTCCGCGCCCCGGTCGGGACGGCGACCCCGGTCGCATTGGCGCCTCGGAAGGCGCTGCCCACCGCCTCGAGCCGGACCTTCTCGCCGCCGGGCAGGAAGAGGGTGAAGCGGCCGCCGCCCGATAGGACAGCGGCGAAGTTCGAGTTCGGACGCGTGCCGTTCACCTGGACCGAGGCCCACCGGGCGGGGAGGGTCGGGACGCCGCCGGGCACGGTCCGGCTCGACCCGTCGAGAGCACCTCCCGAAAGGCCGCTGAACATCGCGAGCCTCGGAAGCGACGAAAAGGTGAGGCCGAGGCTCACCGAGGGCGCGCTCACGTTGAGGGAGGTCTCGAACGGATCGTAGCCCTGAGGGGCCCCGCCTTCCAGCGGGGTGTTCGTGAGGCTGTCGAAGTTCGATCCCCCGGTCCCCACGATGGCGACCGTGTCGTAGGTCCCGGCCGGCCCGGTCGCCTCGAAGAACCCGGCCGTGCTCAGGACGGCCCCCGCCCCGCAGACCGTCCCGACCCGGTTGCAGACGCTCACGGAGGCGCCCGACGGTCCGAGGCCGCTCGAGAGGCTTTCGTTCTCCCAGGGATCGAGGACGGCGCGACCCGTGACGAGCGGATTGGGCTTCATCAGGAAGGTCCCGAGGTGCACCGGGCGGGTCCCGGTCGCATTGACGTAGATCTGGGCGTCCGCGTAGCCCGTCTCGCTGGCGTTGAGCCAGTAGGCGCCCGTCGTGAGGGAGGCGTTGAACTCCCCCCCGGTGGAAGTGGAGTCGGTGAACGAGACGCACGAGGAGGTCGAAGAGACCGGGCAGGCGATCAGGTTCACGCCGTGGATCCCCGCCCCCGTGACGGCGTCGAGGACCCTCCCGTCGACCCAAGGGCCCTGGATCGACGGCCGGGGGCGGGCGAGGGCCCCGAAGGGGGCCCGTGGGGCGCCGCTCCCCACGAGGGTGAGATGGATGGGGGGGGCGAACACGATGGCGCCCGGGGTCGCGTTGACCCAGCTCCAATTGCCGAAGTAGCCGCTCGCGGTGGCGACGATCTCGAAGCTCCCGGCGGGGAACGCGGCGCCGGGGAGGTGGCCGGAGAAGAACCCGCTCGCGTCGGTACCCGACGGAAGGTCGAGGGGAGCGCAGGACGGATTGGGGGCGACGGCCGTCGCGACGGGGCAGTAGGAGATCGCCGCGCCCAAGATTCCGGAGCCGTTGCGGTCGAGGACGAGTCCGTGGACGATCGCCTGGGAGGCGAGGACGATCGGCCCGGTGCGGTTGCTCCCGGTCACATCGATCCAGGTCCGGTTCGCCTGATAGCCGGCGGCGGTGACCTCGATCCGGTCCCACCCGAGCGGGACGGAAAGATTGAACGTGGAACCGATCGAGAGCCCCTCCGCGCAGGGGGCGGAGGACGTGGAGTCCACTGGGCAGGCCTCGATGTGCGATTGGACGATCGGCGGGGCCGCGGGCCCCCCGCCGCTCTCGACCGACCCGCTCAGCGTGCCGGTCCCGTTCGGGAGCCGGATCGCGTTGG
>DASYZN010000225.1:0-2124 GCA_035946105.1 Thermoplasmata archaeon
GAGGCTCGGCGAGGTCCTCCGAGAGCGCGGCGAGCGATCGCGGGTCGATCCACGGGGCCGTGTCGTCGCTGATCGCCACGGCGCCGAACGACGTCCGTCGGGTTAATACATGTGCGGCCGACGGAGGTCGGTCCCTCGGCGGGGTCCCGCCCGCCGAGCGTCGGTCGGCCCCGAACGGAGTTATTAGGTCGCCCGGCGTCGTCGGACCGATTCCACCGGAGGGGGTAGTCTTGGCCTACGACATGTACCAGGAGATCATCCTCCAGCACTACCGGCATCCCAAGAACTTCGGGCCGATGCCCTCTCCCGACCTCCGCGGCGTCGAGAGCAATCCGAACTGCGGCGACCGGCTCACGGTCGACGTCCGACTCGATGCGAAGCGAACGGCCATCGAGGAGATCCGTTTCCACGGGGAGGGATGCGCCATCAGCGTGGCGAGCGCCTCCATGCTGACCGAGCGGCTGAAGGGCCAATCCCTGGCGGCCGCCCGCTCGGTCACCCAGGACGACGTGCTCAAGCTCGTCGGGATCCCGCTCTCTCCCGTCCGGATCAAGTGCGCACTCACCGGATTCGCCGCGTTCGGCCGGGCCCTCGGAGGCGGCCAGGGCGAGGCCGAGCGCGCTCCGATCGGCACCGCGGGGGGCGCCGCGACCCCGTGATCTCGGTCGATCCCGACGTCTGCGTTCTCTGCGGGCTCTGCACGGGGGTCTGCCCGCCGAACGCGCTCGAGCTCGAGCCGGACCGTCTGGAGGTCCGGTCGAACTGCTCGGGATGCGGCTATTGCGTGCCGTACTGCCCCGTCGGGGCCCTCTCCCTTCCTCCCGGCCGAAAGGCACCCCGGGGCCGATGACGCGTCCCGGCTCGGGCGCGAAGCGACGCGCCCCGGAGCCGGGCTCTCCCGACCGGGTCCTGCTCGTCGACCCGTATCTCGCCCGCGAGGACCCGATGGAACGGAAGTTCGTGGAGGCGTATCCCTCCCTGGGCCTCCTCTCGCTCGCCGGCTACCTCCGCGCTCGGGGGGCCGATGTTGAGGTGGTCGACCTCACCTTCGCCCGCGACCTTCGCCCGCTGCGGTCCCGCCTCGCCCGGTTCCGTCCGGCGATCGTCGGGGTCCATACGAAGACCCTGACGAAGCCGAGGGCCCTCGCGATCGCCTCCATCGCCCGCGGGAGCGGGGCGGTCACCGTCGCCGGGGGTCCGGATTCCGCGAGCCGAACCGCGGCCTATCTCGAGAGCGGATTCGATCTCGTCGCCCTCGGCGAGGGCGAGGCGACGCTCGAGGAGATCGTGGCCCGGACCCGCCGCGGGGCGCCGCTCGAGGGGACCCCGGGCACCGCGATCCTCCGGGACCGCCAGGTCGTCCGGGCGCCCTCGAGACCGTTCCTCCGGTCCCTCGACGAGCTCCCGATGCCGGCGTGGGATCTCCTCGACCTCGAGGGGTACCTGGCCCGATGGGAACGCCGTACCGGGGAGCGTCGGATGGCCGTCCTCACGTCGCGCGGCTGCCCGTTCGACTGCTCCTGGTGCTCGAAGCCGACCTTCGGTCGGACGTTCCGGCAGCGGTCCGCCGACCGCGTCATCGAGGAGCTCCGGGCCCTGAAGGAGCGCTACCGGGTCGACTACGTCCGCTTCTGCGACGACGTGTTCGGGATCCAGCGGAGCTGGCTCGAACAATTGCTCGGCCGCCTCGAGGAGGAGGCGCTCGGGCTTCGCTTCGAGTGCCTCGCCCGGGTCGAGCTTCTCAAACCCGACCTGCTCGACCGGATGACCCGCGTCGGGCTCGCCCGGGTGTACGTCGGGGTGGAGTCCGGCAGCCAGAAGATGCTCGACCTGATGAACCGGGGCACGCGACTCGCCCAGATCGAGCGGACCGCCGAGAGCCTCCGCACCCACGGGGTCCGCCAGTTCTGGTTCCTCATGCTCGGGTATCCCGGGGAGTCCCTCGAGGACATCGAGGCGACGCTCCGGCTGTTCCGCAAGTTCAGTCCGGAGGAGTACTCCGTCTCCATCGCGGTGCCGGTGCCCGGCACCCGATTCTACGAGGCCGTCAAGGACCGGCTGCGGAGCGTCCGGGGGAGGCCCGCGGCGTCCGGGGGCCGCGCCCTGCTCTACGAGGGGGCGTTC
>DASYZN010000226.1:0-2233 GCA_035946105.1 Thermoplasmata archaeon
CGAGGCCCCCGAGGCTGTCCGCCGCCAGGGCGACCCCCGAGTCGGCGAGCTCCGCGACCGGGTGGCTCTCCCGCGTGAGCTCGAGCTCGGCGGCGGCCCGTTCCTCCGCCGTCCGAACGACCTTCAGGAGCCCCCCCGGGAGCCCGTCCTCGATCCCCGGGGCGGAGAGGTAGACCCCCGCGGCCGCCGCGACCGAGTCGAGGGAGTCGAGCGTCGCCCGCTTCGCCCGTCCCCGGAGTGGTGGGGCGGGGCGGTAGATCCCCCGGATCCGGGTCGCGAAGGGGGCCGTGCGGCCGGTCGCCAGGATCTCGTCGCCGACGGCGAGCCGCCCCTGGTAGACGATCACGTTGCCGACGGCGCCGATCCCCCGCTGCTCGCTCCGCTCCAGGATGGTCGCCTCGCCTCCGCCCGACGAGACGGCGAGGTCGTCCTTCAGGAACCGCTGGGCGAGGCCGACCAATAGGGCGATGAGCTCGGCGATGCCCACGCCGCTCTTCGAGGAGACCGGCGCGATGCCGAGGTTCCGAGTGAAGTCGCTCACCCGGTCGTACCTCTCGGCGGAGAACCCCATCCGATTGAGGTCCTCCGCGACGGCGTAGAGCCTCGCGTCGAGGGCGCGCGAGTACTCCTCCCCGCAGCGGGCGATCTGGGCCGAGAGGGCCATCGGGCCGGTCGGCCGCTTCCAGCCGGGCACGAGGTCGATCTTCGTCAGGGCGACGGCGAACGGGGTCTTCTCGTGCCGAAGGATCTGGACGGACTCCCGGGTCTGCGGCATGACGCCCTCCTTGGCGTCGATCACGAGGATGGCGAGGTCCGCGAGCGCCCCTCCCCGACGCCGCAGGGTCTCGAACGACCGGTGTCCGGGGGTGTCGACGAACAAGAGCCCCGGAACGCCGAAGCGCGCCGTGTCCAGGATCCCCTCGCAGAGGGCGAGCACGCTCGCCCTCGGGACCTCGAGGGCCCCGATGTGCTGCGTGATGCCCCCGGCCTCTCGCTCCGCCCGGATCGATCCGGCGATCCGATCGAGCAGGGTCGTCTTCCCGTGGTCGACGTGGCCCAGGAGGGAGACGATCGGCTGGCGCAGATCGGGCACAGGGACGAGGACCCTACGGGCCGCTTTACGGTTTTCAAACCCCGACGGACCGGGGCCGACCGGACCCGGTTCCGACCCGGGGTCGGCTCAGAGGGCGATCCCCAGGCTCACGCTCAGGATGAGGATGGCGAAGACGGCGCCCGTGATCGCGGCGAAATCGGGGTTCCTTTCGAGGAGGAAGACGCCGAAGGAGAGGGCCACGCGGACCAGGGGGGTGAACAGAAGGACCGTGATCCCGACGAGGACGAAGGACGGGCCGTTCAGGTCGAGGAGCCCTCGAGCGAGGTCGGCGAGGGCGAACCGGGCCGGGGGAAGATGGATGCTCGCGGCGCCCTCCGCGACGGAGAGGGCGAGGCCCACGAGGATGAGCAGGGTCGCCGCGCCGAGACCGGCCCTCAGGACGATGGCCGCGTAGCGGGGCAGGCGCTCGTCGAGCGTCGGAGCGGTCACGGGAACCTCCCGAGGGCGCGCAGGAGCAGCGAGACCGCCGCGAGGACGAGGATCCCGACGAACAGGAACCGGAGCCGCCGCACGGACCAGCGCGGCTCGAACTCGATCGCCACGAAGCTCCCGGCGAAGACGGAGAGGACGACCGGACCGGCGAGGAACAACGTGACGTCCCCCACGAACAGGTAGACGAGGGCCCCCGAGGCCGCGGTGACGCCGATCATCAGCGTCGAGGTGGCCCGCGCGACCCGGAAGGGGACGTTCATCAGCGCGTTCATCGCGGGCATCTTGAAGATCCCGCCGCCGATGCCGAGGAGCCCGGAGGCGAGGCCGGCGATGGAGGAGAGGAGGAGCCCTAGGCCCGTCCTCGTGACGGCGTACTCCTCGGTCTCGTGGGTCACCGGGTCCTCGAACTTTCCGCCGAGCCCCAGGCGCTTCGCCAGCCGATCGGGGGGGCGGAGGCGGTTCGCCTCCCGCTGCCGTCCGACGGCCATCAGGACCGCCGAGAGGCCGATCACGGGGATCAGCACGAACGTGAGGACGTCCGGACGGGTCGCGAGGAGGGTCACGGAGATGACGGCGCCGACGAGGCCCCCGAGGGCGGTCGCCGACTCGAGGAACATCCCGAGGCGCAGGTTGATCGATCCCTCGCCGAAGCGCGACGCGGCCGAGCCCGTGGTCGTCGCCACGACG
>DASYZN010000227.1:0-1702 GCA_035946105.1 Thermoplasmata archaeon
CCCTCGTCCTCTCGAACGGGAGCCTCGTCGCGGGGAACCTCCTCGCGGGCAACGGGCTCGATCCGGCATCGTCCGTGTTCGACCCCACCGTAGGCGCCGCCTTCCTGGTCGACCCGGCCGCGGCGCCGGCCGGCGCGAACGTGAGCGTCGTCGTCGGCGCCTCCGCCCGGCTCGCCGCGAAGATCCCGATCGGGACGGGACCGGTCGATTCGAAGGGGATCGCGGTCGACCCCGCGTCGGGGAAGGTGTTCGTCGTCAATTCGGGCTCCTCGACCGTGAGCATCCTCTCGGGGAGTCCGGCGCGCTCGATCGCGACCGTCGGCGTGGGGACGGACCCCGTGGCGATCGCCACCGACGTGGCCCTCGGCGAGGCGTTCGTCGCGGACTTCGGGGACAGCACCGTCGACGTGATCGACATCGTCACGGACCGCCTCGTCGCCTCCATCCCGGTCGGCGGCTCCCCGGACGCGCTCTACTACGACCCCGCGACGACCCAGCTCTTCGTCGCCGACCTCGGCGACAACGCGGTGAGCGTGGTCGACACCGTGCAGAACCGGGCGATCGCCGAGGTCGCGGTCGGCGCCCATCCCGTGACGTTCCTCTACGTGCCGCAGAGCGAGGAGCTCTTCGTCCTCAACGCGGTCTCCTCGAACCTGACCGTGCTCAACACCACGAGCGACCGGGTCGTCGCCTGGATCCCGCTCGGGACGGGTCCGTTCGGGCTCGCGCTCGATCCGACGACCTCGACGGTCTACGTGACGAACACGGCCTCGGCCAACGTCTCGGTGATCAACGGCCGCACGAACGGTTGGGGCGCATCGATCCACCTGGGCGGCGTGCCGAGGGAGATCGAGTACAACCCCGTGAACCGCGCGATCTACATCCTCAATCCGGGGGCCGGAGCCGTCGAGCTCCTCGGCGGACCGTACGCCCCGGGGCTCGCGACCCTCCCGCTCACCTCGGGGATCGACGGCCTCTCGATCGATCCGTCGACGGGCATCGCCTACGTGAGCGACGGCCTCTTCGGGGTCGCCTACGTATTGAACGGATCGTCCGGCGCCCTCTCGGCGACCGTGGCGACGGGGACCGACCCCCAGGGCCTCGCCTACGACTCCGGGTCCGGGACCCTCTTCGTCACGAACGCCCCTCCCGGGTACGGCGAGGTCTTCCTCGTCAACGGCTCGACGGGTTCGATCGAACGGAACGTCTCCGTCGGGGGCGGCCCGTCCTCGGCGGCGTACGATCCCGCGAACGGCGCCGTCTACGTGGCGAGCTCGAACGCCTCCTCCGTCTCGGCCCTCTCCGGTACGAACGGGAGCGTCCTCGCGACGATCCCAGTGGGGGCGAACCCCCGGGGGATCGCCTACGATCCGAGGACCCAGGAGCTCTTCGTCGCCGTGTCCGGGGCCGATACGGTGAGCGTCCTCAACGGGACGACGAACGGGCTCGCCGGAACGATCCCCGTCGGCCGCGCGCCGGGCCCGATCGCGTCCGACCCGGCCCAGGGGGTCGTCCTCGTCGGGAACACGCTCTCGGACAACCTGAGCATCCTCGACGCCCTCACGGCCCGATTGGTCAAGACGGTCCCACTTTCCGGGGTCCCGGTCGGCCTCTTGGCGGATCCGTCGAACGGCGGGATGTTCGATCTCCTCCGCCTCCCCTCCGGCGGAAGCCTCCTCGAGGTGCGCGATCCCTCGACGTG
>DASYZN010000228.1:0-9125 GCA_035946105.1 Thermoplasmata archaeon
ATCCCGCCCGTCGGAACGAATCCGAAGGCGAAGACCCAGGTCGGGGTGGAGCTGGAGACGAGGGCGAGGCCGAGGCTCCCTAACGTGGCGAGCGTCATCCCGGTCATCAGGAGGACCCGGTAAGAGAGGCGGGTCAACAGCTGGCCCCCGAGGACCGCGCCGAGCACCATCGGGATGACGAGGAAGTAGAGCACGTCCCGTACGGTGTCCGCCGCGCTCGACGACCCGTGGAGGATGACGATCCCGACGTAGACCGCGACGAACGTGATCAGTGGGAACATGGCGAAGCGGCTCAGGAACACGGCGCCGGAGCTCGAGGCGACGACCCGATCCTTGAACAGTCGGACCGGGACGAGCGGCGTCGAGGTCCGCAGCTCCCAGAGGAGGAAGACGACGAAGAGGACGACGGAGGCGAGCAGCAGGGCGAGGATCCGCGCGTCGGTCCAGGCCCATCCCGCATCGGAGACCTGGACCAGGGCGAGCATGAGGGCGCTCACCCACGCCGAGAGGAGGGCGGCGCCGCCCAGGTCGAATGTCCCCCGGACGGCGGGGCGCAGCGGCCCCAGGGTGGTCCTGAGGACCGCCATCCCGAGGAGGCCGATCGGGATGTTGATGTAGAACACCCAGCGCCACGACGTGTGGTCGACGATGAAGCTCCCGAGGAACGGGCCGGCGACCGTCGCGATCCCGAAGACCCCGGAGAAGACCCCGGTGAGCCTCGCCCGGGTCTCCGGGGAGAAGAGGACGGCGATGATGGCGATCCCGATCGGGAAGAACCCGCCGCTCCCGAACCCCTGGACCCCCCGGAACGCGATCAGCTCGTCGAGGTTCTGGCTCAGGCCGGCGAGGGCGGATCCCGCGATGAAGACGACGAGCCCCGCGAGGAAGATGTCCCTTCGGCTCAGCAGATCGGAGAGCTTCGCGAAGATCGGGACCGAGACCGTCGCGCCGATCAGGTACGCCGAGACGATGAACGTGATCCCCGTGGGCTGGTGGAGATCCGTGACGATGTTCGGGAGCGCCGTGAGCACGACGAAATTGTCGAGCGCCCCCATGAGGAGGCTGAGGAAGATGCCGAGGACCACCAGGATCGCCGCGCGGTTGAGCTCCTTGGGCTTCGTCGGGGCGGCGGGGTTCGCAGGCGCCCCGGGAACGAGGGGGGCCGCGTTCATTGGCGCTCCCTGAGGGCCGCCGACTCCCGGGCGCAGTACGGACAGGTCACGCGCGTCAATCGATGCCGGGGATCGAGCGTCTCGCCGATGTCGAGCAGGCCCCGGAGCAGGGACTCCCGGTCCCGGGCGCCGACCGCCCGATTGATCCCGAGGTGGACCGCATGGACCCGGCGGGCGAGCGTGCGGAGGGTCGTCCGTCCCTTCGGGGTCAGGTTGACCAGCACCTGGCGCCGGTCGCCGCTCGAACGCTCCCGCCGGACGAGTCCCTGCCGCTCGAGGGCGTCGAGGGCGCTCGTGAGCGCCGGGAGCGTGTGATCGGTCTCCCGGGCGAGGCCGGTCGCGGGGACCGGACCGAGCCGGGCGATCGCGGGCAGGAGCCAGGCCTGGGGCAAGGTGAGTCCCATCCGGCCGGCGACGCCCCGGACCTGGTCGAGGCCCGCGCGGCTTACCCGGACGAGCAGGTCGGCGACCGTGGCCGACGGCGCCCCGCGGCTCGCCGCTGGGCGTTTCGAGGCGACCGCGGGACGATCGGCCATTAGTTAAGTGGCACAATTATAGCACTACTTAAGTTCAGGCCCTCTCGCCCGGCCACCTCTCCCGGAGGACGCCAGGTGGCCTCGGGTCGTCGGGGCCGGTCGAAGGTGCGGGCTCTCGCCGCAAGCGTTCCTGTCGGACGGGGAGACCCATAAGCCGTTGGGTCGGGGAGGGTCCAGGTCGGAGCCCCGGGATTCCCGCAGAACGGTTATCTCCCCGGGCCCATCGGTCGGGCGGAGGGAGCATAGGCTAACCTGGCAGACCGGCGGGCTCCAGTCAGGGCGACCGGAGGTCGCCCTGGGACGATGGGTCGGCGGAGGAACGGGACCCGTTCCGATGACGAGTGACTGGAGCGCGCGGAGAGACCCGCATATCGGGGTTCAAATCCCCGTGCTCCCACCTCCTTCCTGCCGCGAATTGGGTGATTTGTACCCCGATATCCGATTCGAATCAGGACAGCCGGAAGCTCTGCGCCCGCGAGAATCCACTGCGGAGTGCTTCGAACGGGAAGCAGAACGCCTCGACCTCAGCTCGACAGGGGAATCTTGTTGCGAATAGGGAAGCGCGGGTCGTTGAGTAGCGCCTCGGTCTGACCTGGATCCAGAAATAAGGGAACCGGGTAGTTCTCGACCTCGATACCGGTCATCTCCATCGTCCGAGTTGACAGGATCAGAATTGACCTGAATTCCGACCAATTGATGAGGTACCGAGACACCTTGCGCGAAACCAGGCCAGCCTAGTACACGATCACCCCTTGATCGGTCCGCTCGATGCCGTAATTGGTTAGCCAGGTGGCGACGAGCCACGCGCCTAGCAGAAACAGGCCGAGCAAAAGGGCTGCCCCGAGCAGCCTCGATCCAAGCGACAGGTGGGACCAAGTCACCCACTGCCACAGCGCTTCGACAAGAAGTACTGGTGTTGCGAAGCGTGTCAGAGTCCAAACGTACCGAGGTTGCATCTCTGGCCTGTCCAGGGGCGCTGTTTCGATGTCTTTCATCGCAACGATCGTTCTCCGAGCCCGATATTGCTCGAATTTCGATCGGACTGCCGTCTTGTCTTGTGCGTTCACTCGGCACCTGGTACGCTGTCGTTTGGATTAATCTAGGCTGTGAAGGATTCGCGCTTGGGGTCAATGGTCGGAAAGCCTCCCGAATAGCTCGTGCTTGTGGGGAGCAAGCGTTGGTACACGAGCGCTGGTCTCCCGTGCTCCCTTTCCCTCCAGGTCAGAGGGTCGCCGGAGGATCTTGGTCGAGTCCGCACTGAAGAAGGCGAGAAGGGTTCCCTGAAGCCCGGACCCCCCCGCCGCCCCGGTGTGGGCACGCAGAGGAGAAGGTGATCGGGAAGGAACCTACCCTCCGAGCAACCCGATCAGCTCGTCGAGCGAATGAATGGTCCGGTATCCACCGAGGCCACCCAAGCGCATCCGATCGACCCAGATGGGCTCGATCCCGCTCCGGATCGCCCCCTCGACATCGTGGGCGATCGAATCCCCGACGTGAACGGCTTCCGAGGGGGAGGCCCCGGCGCGTTGAAGGGCCTTCGAGAAGATCGCGGGGTTCGGCTTCTCCGCCCCGGCCTCCTGCGAGTAGGTGACCGAATCGAACAGGGGTTTGAGCCGATGGAACTCGAGCAGTTCGAGCAATCCGTCGTCGTGATTCGAGATGAGTCCGGTCAGATATCCCCGAGCCCGGACGACTTCCAGCACGGACCGGGTCTCCGGGAAAAGCTCCACGTTCGCGGGATCGTGAAAGGTCCGCCGGACCCGGCGGAGCAGCTTCTCCCTACCGTTCTTCACCCCGAGCCGATCGAGGATCATCCCGTCGAAGAGGCGCCAGTATTCGTCCGTCCGGCCGACGTACTCGTAGATCTGAGGCCCCAACCTGCGCGTGGTCTCCTGAAGGGCCATCGCTACCCGATCACTCGGTACGTCGAGGCCGATCTTGGAGGCGCTCGTCACCCACACCCCCACGGGATCCTGGTTCGGTGGGACGAGACGGGCCAAGGTCCCACCGAAATCGAAGAAGATCGTGGTCCGACGCCTGTCCAACGGCGCCCGATCCGGCTCGTGGGGCCGGGGGCTTGTTGGGGGGAACCCCGGCGGAGTGCCCGCATCGCGGCTCCGTTGAGAGAAGGGACTACCTCTCGTCGGGCTCTTCATGGTCCGTGACCCTGAAAAGTGCGTAGGATCGCTTCGATCCGACGCCGGGACGGCTCCGTCAGGGGGGTCGGTGTCGGACGGGCCCAGCAGACGGACATCGCCGGACAACGCCCAACCTTAGGCATGACCGTTCCTTCGATCGCGAGCCCGGTGGTTCGGGGGCTGTTCGTGACCGAGGCCCAGATCCCTCGGCGATCTGACGTGCGGGGCGGGGCTGCGGGCGCCGAGCCCCCAATGCCCGCAGTTGGGAGGGCCGTCCCTTGGGCCGGTTCGTCGGGGGGTCCGAACGAACGGGGCGAGCTCCCCGGGGTCCGTCCGTGTTGAAGATTCGAAGCGGCCGAGCCGCGGGGTCAGGGTCGGTCACGGCCCGGGAGATGCGGGGGCGAGGGCCGAGGACACGGGAAGGGTCGGGATCAGGTAGGGCAGCCCGGAAGGAGCGTCCCACCGGACCACCGCGTCGACCCCCCAGACCGACCGGAGCACCTCGGGGGAGAGCACCTCCTGGGGCGGTCCCGCCCGGACGAGTCGCCCCTTCGAGAAGACGAGGATCCGGTCGGCGAAGCGGGCCGCCAGATTGAGGTCGTGCATCGCGGCGACGACGGATCGGCCGGCGGTCCCCCGCCAGTGGCGCATCCGCTCCAGCATCTCGAGCTGGTGGGCGACGTCGAGATGGGAGGTCGGCTCGTCGAGCACGAGGAGCGGGGCGTCCTGGGTGAGCGCTCTCGCCAGGAGGACCCGTTGCCGCTCGCCGCCGCTGACCTCCCAGATCCCGGAATCCCTCAGCGACCAGAGGTCCATCGACCGCAGGGCCTCCTCGGCGATCGCGAAGTCGCCCGACTCCTCCGAGTGGAGCGGGGGGATGTGGGCGTAGCGCCCGAACAGGACGTAGTCGAGGACGGTGACGTTGTCCTGCGGCGCCTCGTCCTGCGGAAGCCAGGCCATCCGACGGGCCCGCTCCCGGTAGGAGAGGCTCCCGAGCGAGGTCCCCTGGATCCGGATCGTCCCTCGGGCGGTCGAGAGGATCCCGAGGATCGAGCGCAACAACGTGGTCTTCCCGGCGCCGTTCGGCCCGGTGATCGCGACGAGCTCCCCGGGGCGGACCGAGAGCGAGACGTCCTCCACGGCGACCCGCGCCCCGTAGCGGACCGTGAGTCCCTCGACCTCAAGCGCAGGGGGGGAGAAGGCCGGCGTCACGAAAGCGCGCTCCCGGCGGACGACGGCCGTCGATAGAGGAGGTAGAGGAAGAAGAGGGCCCCCACGAACGCCATGGGCACTCCGACCGGCACCTCGGTTCCGGGGAACGCGATCAGGGCGATGTCCCTCGCGCCCAGGACAAAGATCGCTCCGACGACGGCGGAGGCGGGGATCAGTCTCCGGTAGTCGACCCCGAGGAGCCGGCGGACGATGTGGGGGGAGACCAGGCCGACGAACCCGATCACCCCGGCGAAGGCGACGGCGATCGACGTGCAGACCGAGGCGAGGAAGATCGTCCGGATCCGGACGCGCCGGGCGTCGACTCCGAGGCTCTGCGCCACCTCCGGACCCAGCTGGAGGAGGTTGAGGTCCCTTCCGTAGGCGGCGAGCAGGGTGCCGGTGATTGCGACGCCGGCGAAGACGAGCCCGGCCTGCGACCACGTCGCCCCTTCGAGTCCGCCTAAGAGCCAGAAGCTCACCTGGAGGTTCCCGTTCACGTTGTAGAGCAGGGCGAGGACCAAGAGGGCCGAGAACAAGGCGCTCAGGGCGACCCCGGTCAAGAGGAGCGTGGTCACCGAGTGGCGGGGACTGCGCGCGGCGAGCAACACGACGATCCCGCTCAAGAGGGCCCCCGAGAAGGCGAAGAGCGGGAGGGCGAGGTTCGCCTCCGAGAGGCCGATGTGGAGCACGAACAAGAGCGCGGCCCCGACCGCGGCCCCCGAGGAGAGTCCCAACAGGTACGGGTCGGCGAGGGGATTACGGAAGGTCCCCTGCAGCGAGGCCCCCGAGATCCCGAGCGAGGCCCCGACGGCGGCCCCCAGGAAGACCTGCGGGAGGTAGTTCTGCCAGACGATCTCGGTCAGGATCGCGCAGCGGCCTTGGGAGATGGTCGGGTCCGCGCAGGGACCCCCGGGGAGGATCCCGCCGAGGAGATGCTGGGCGACGATCCCAAGGAGGGTCCCGGCGGGCAGCGGGACGTCCCCGAGCAGGACCGAGGCCGTCAGGAGGGCGGCCAGGCCGCCGAGGAGGGCCAAGAGGTTCCGGCGGGGGCGCCTCGGATCGCGGGCCGCCGGCGGTGGGGAGGCCGTCGGGGCCGCCGGGGGCGACGACGCGCGGGCGTCCACGCGCCTACGCGCCCGGGAGGGTCGGGTAGAGGAGGTGGCTCAGGGTCGAGACCTCGAGGAGCATCGTCGGGTCGACCTCCGTGATGAGGGTGACGTCGACCCCCGTGGCATTCCCATTGCGGACGGCCGGGAACTGGCCCCAGTCCGGGCCCTGGGCGTACTGGGCCGCGTCGATGCCGAACCCGGTCCCGTAGACCACGACCGACGGGTCGTCGTAGAGGACCTGGCTTCCGGAGAGCTCGGGAGAGGAGGTGGAAGCGTTGCCGGCGATGTTGACGCCCCCCGCGAGCTCGATGAGGGACTGGCCGAAGCTGCCGGGGCCGTAGCTGTAGTAGCCCGCCCCGGGTTCCCCGGCCGCGATCGGGTAGAACGTCATGAAGACGGAGCGCAGGGTCGTGCCGTTGTTCGTGAGGTTCGTCAGGAACGACGTCGACCGGCTGAGCGCGGTCTGCAGTTGGGCGACGAGGGGGGGCGCCGCGGCGGGGTGGTCGAAGATCTCGGCCGCCATCTCGACGTCGTAGACCACGCTGCCGAGCGTCGCCGGGCCGAAGAAGACCACGGGGATCCCGTACGTCGAGGAGAACCCCTCCAGGAGCGAGACCGAGACGATGGACGAGGCGAGGATCAGCTGGGGGTTCACGTTCAGGAGATCCGCACTGCGGACCTCGGGATAGGTCAGGATACAGAGCGACGGCGTGAGGCCCCATCGACTGACCTGGTCCGGCGTATAGTCCCCCTCGAGTCCCCCGAGGGACGCGTTGGAACAGTCGACGCCGACGACGTGGTCCCGCAACCCGAGGCGGAAGACGGTGTCGAGGATGTTGGGACCGAGGACGACGACCCTCGCCGGGTTCGAGGGGACCTGCACCGTCCGCGCGAGGTCGTCGGTGACGGTCACCCCGCCATGGGAGGGCGAGCGTCCCCGCAGTTCCAGATAGATCGCCGTGGCCCCCGCGGAGGCCCCGGCGACGAGGACCACGGCGAGGACGACCAGGGGAAGCGACACGACGCGGCGGGGCACCGGGCCGCCCGGAGGCGCACTAGTAAACGACATTTGATTTTAGGCAAACGTGATTTCATATAAGGGTTGGCGGCTCGCGCAGCGTGGACGGCCCCGACTCAACCCGCGGCGCAGCGCTCGAACGCGTCCTTCGGGCCGTTCCAGGCGTGGCGGGCCGGATCGATCAGGTGGGCGAGGAGCTCGACCCCGTCGACCACCCGGGGTCCGGGTCGGGAGAGATAGGCGCTCGAGTCCACGGCGAACACACGACCCGACACGACCGCCGGAAGCTCTCGGTAGCCCGGAAGGGCCCTCAATCGGTCGGCCGCCTCCCGGGCCGCCGTAAGATGGCCGCCGCACGGGGCCACGACGAGGATCTCGGGCGCCCAGCGAACGACGTCGTCCCAGGGGATCCTCACCGAGTCCTCCCCGGGGCGGCCGAGGAGGTCGATCCCCCCCGCGATCCGGACCATCTCGGGGACCCAGTGGCCCGAACAAAAGACCGGATCGACCCATTCCAGGCAGAAGACCCGGGGCGTCGGTCCCGGCGGGGTCCTCGGCAGGTGCAGCCGCTCCAACCGGGCCCGCAGCCCGGCCACCAGCTCCTCGGCCGCCGGCTCCCGGTGGGTCGCCCTCCCGAGGTCCCGGATGTTCTCGAAGACCCCCTCCACCGAATGGGGGCTCATCCAGAGCACGGTCGGGGGCGGGTCGAGCGCGGCGACCGCCCTAGACGCCTCGTTGCCGGACGGCGCGCAGACCTGGCAGAGGTTTTGCGTCAGCAGGAGGTCCGGCCGGGCCTCCCGAAGGATCCGTTCGTCGACCTCGTAGATCGTTCCATGCTCGTGCAACTGGCGGGTCACCCGCGCATCGATCTCCGCCGGGCCGAGGCCCGTCAGGTCGAGGGCGGGGTGGACCGCGACCGGCTTCGTGCGGGCCGCCTCGGGGTAGTCGCACTCGTGGGAGATCGCCTTGAGGTCGTCGCCGAGTCCGAGGGCGTAGACCATCTCCGTGGCCGCCGGGAGGAACGAGACGATGTTCATCGATCGAGAGCTTCGGAGCGCGCGGTTTGATATGACCCCGGCCCCCCGGAGCCGTCGGGATCGGCCTGCCCGCGAGCCCATCGAGGGGGTGGCCGATCGATCCGCGGCCCGGGCGAAGGATCCGAACCGCTCCGCGCCCGGTGCCCAACCGGCCCCGGGGCCGGTTCCGGAACTTCGCCGGGCGGCCGAGCGGGTCCGCGCCCTCCTCGCCGAAGCCACGGCGAGATCGCCCTCGGACTGCCTGCTCCTCTCCGGGGGCCTCGACACGGCGATCCTCGCCCCATTGGCCCATGCGGGGGGGACGCGGGCGGCCGTCACGGTGCTGACCTCTCGGGACGCTCCCGACGGCCCCTTTGCCCGACGCGTCGCCCGCGGCCTCGGCTGGGACTACCGGGTCGTTGTGGTCCCCCTCAAGTCGCTGCTCGAGGAGACCGAGCTCGTCGTCCGGACGATGCGGACGTTCGATCCGATGGAGGTCCGCAACAGCCTCGTGATCGCCCGCGGACTTCGGGAGGCCGATCGGCTCGGGTACCGCTCGATCCTGACGGGGGACGGCGCCGACGAGCTGTTCGGCGGTTACTCCTTCCTATGGGAGAAGGACCCCCCAGCGTTCGAGGAGTACACGAGGAACATGGCGGCGACGATGCGATTCTCCTCGACGCCGCTCGGGCGCTCCTTCGGGATCGACGTCCGGGCGCCGTTCACCGACCCCGAGGTCGTCCGATTCGCCGTCGGGCTGCCGAAGCGCCTCAAGGTCGGGAGGCGGCGAGGGCAGCCGGTGGGTAAGTGGGTGCTCCGTTGGGCGTTCCCGGAATGCCCGAGCCGCTGGCGCCGCAAGGACCCGATCGAGGTCGGATCGGGGTCGACGAGGCTTCCGCAATGGATCGAGGCTCGGACCGATCC
>DASYZN010000229.1:0-5974 GCA_035946105.1 Thermoplasmata archaeon
CACGTCGCGGGGGTCCGTCCGATGTTCCGGCTGAAACCGCCCAAAGGGGGCTGGCGATCGACGAAGAAGTCGTTCGTGCAGGGCGGCGCCTTAGGCTATCGGGGCCGGGCCATCAACGCCCTCGCCCAGAAGATGGTGTAGGATGCCGAGCCGCACGAGGAAGTTCCGGGGCCTGCGGACCCACGGGAGGGGCATCAAGGCGGGCCGCGGGGCCGGCAAGCAGGGCGGCCGAGGCAACGCCGGCCTCCACAAGTACAAGTTCAAGTCGATGCTCATCTACGCGCCGGACCACTTCGGTCGGCACGGCTTCAAGCGGCCCCCCGAGATCGTCGAGGACCCGCTCGCCGTGAACGTCGGCGAGCTCGAGGCGGTCGTTCCGGCCCTTCGGGCGGCCCACGCGATCCGGGAGGGCGAGGGCACCGTCGTCGCCGACCTCTCCCGGGTCGGCATCGCCCGCCTGCTCGGGGGAGGGACGCCCCGACGGCGCTGGCAGGTCTACGTCGCCCACGCTTCGAAGCACGCCCGCGAGAAGGTCGACGTGCTCGCCGAGCCGCCCCCCTCGCCGGCCCCGCCCCTCTGAGGGCAAGTATATTATCCCCTGAGGGGTCGAAATCCCCTCGATGGCCGACGACGAGATCCCGCGGGACTACCGATGGGGGCTCCCGCTCCTCGTCGCCGCGGTCCTCCTGCTGGGCCTCTACTGGTTCTGGGACCGCCCGACCCCGATCGGGTTCGGCCTCGCGGTCGCCGCGGTGGCGGCCATCCTGACCCTCTTCTTCCTCGGCCTCTCCTATGACGGGCCGAAATCGAAGCTCTACGGACTGAAGCCGGTCACGGGGCGGATGCCGGCGATCGCCCAGCCGAAGGGCCACGTCCAGTTCCGCACCAAGATGTTCTGGACCGTCGGCATCCTGCTCCTCTACTTCCTGCTCACGAACATCTACCTCTACGGGGTCGACCAGACGAGCGTCATCGACCTCTTCCAGAGCTACCGGGCGATCCTCGCGGGCGCCCAGGGGACCCTGATGCACCTCGGGATCGGGCCGATCGTCACCGGCTCGATCATCATGCAGCTCTTCACCGGGGCGAAGATCATCAACCTCGACCTCACCAACGACGAGGACAAGGGGACCTACCAGGGGACCCAGAAGGTGATGGTCCTCGCGATGATCTTCGTCGAGGCGATCCCCCAGGTCTACGGCTACCTCTCCCCCTCCGCCTCCCTGGTCTCGAGCCTGGGAGTGGCCTCGCCCGGGAACGGCCTCCTCCTCGCCGACGCGGTGATCGTCGCCCAACTCGTCTTCGGGAGCTACCTCGTCTTCCTGATGGACGAGGTCGTCTCGAAGTGGGGGATCGGCAGCGGGATCTCCCTCTTCATCGCCGCCGGCGTCTCCCAGCAGATCGTCCAGGGGACGCTCAACTGGCTCCCGAGCGGGCCGGGCGGGGTCAGCATGAACAACCCGCCGAGCGGCACGATCCCGAAGGCGTTCTTCTTCTTCACCCACGACAACGCCCAGCAGATGGCGAGCGGCGGATGGGAGCAGGTCCTGTTGCATTCGCCGAACCCCGTGGTGGCCCTCGTCGGGACCGCGCTCATCTTCTTCCTCGTCGCCTGGACCGAGTCGACCCGGATCGAGCTCCCGCTCTCCCATGCCGAGGCGCGCGGGGCCCGGGGACGCTACCCATTGCGGCTCATCTACGCCTCGAACATCCCGGTCATCCTGATGGCCGCGCTGCTGGCCAACGTCTCGATGTTCTCGATCCTGCTGTGGAACAACGCGGCGCTCTCCCACTTTCCCGTGCTGGGCCACCAATGGTGGATCGGCTCCTACGCCGCTTCGCCCCAGCAGGCGACGGCGATGGGGGTGAGCCAGACGACCCCGCTCACCGGGGGGGCCTACTACCTCTCCACGGTGAACGGCCTCGAATCGTGGCTGCTGCCGCTCTTGAACAGCCAGGTCTACGGGGGCTTCCTCGTCCACCACGCCTGGTGGCAGGACCTCGCCCACGTCGTGATCTACTTCAGCGTCCTCGTCACCGGGTCGATCATCTTCGCCCGGTTCTGGATCCAGACGACGAACATGGGTCCGGAGGCCGTCGCCCGCCAGATCGAGGCGTCGGGCATGCAGATCCCCGGGTTCCGCCGGGAACCGAGGGTCCTTCGGCGGGTGCTCGAGCGCTACATCCCCGTGATCACGATCATCTCCGGGGCCGCCGTCGGCGCCCTCGCCGCCGGCGCCGATCTCATCGGCACGGTGGGGAACGCGAGCGGGACCGGCGTGCTCCTGACCGTGGGGATCATCATCAACCTCTACCAGGCGATGGGCCGCGAGCAGGCGATGGAGATGAACCCGCTCCTCCGCCGCTTCCTCGGGGGCGAGTCGTAGCGGATGAGCGCCGGGGCGATCCCGGATCCCGCCCCTCCGCTCCCGAGCGCCGGGGAGACCGACGACGGCGTGGAGGCGCCGGCGGACGAGGCGGTATCGCCTCCGGCCCCCAGCGGACCGGCCCCTCCGCCGGTCCAGTTCAAGCCGTCGACGCTCCTCTTGACGTTCCTCTTCGTCCTCGGCATCGTGATGATCTTCGACAACTCGACCCGCAACGCCGTCGCCCGGGCGATCGGGGCCGGCCTCACTCCGGCGATCGGCTTTGACCACCGCTACGTGCTCCTCACGATGTTCCTCGCCGGCCTGCTCGAGATGGCCCTCACCGCGCTCGCCTACAACTGGGCGACCGACTGGGTGAAGACCGCCCGGATCCAGAGCTGGTCCGGGGCGTTCCGCAAGGTCCAGATGGAGGCGATGCGATCGGGGAAGAAGGACCGCGTCGAGGCGCTCAAGCCCCACCAGACCGAGATCACGAGGCTCTCGAGCGAGCTGTCGATCTCCCAGCTCAAAGGGATGGCCGTGACCTGGTTCCTCGTCATCGCGATCTACACGTGGGTCGGCCTCTTCATCGGCGCCTATCAGACCCCCGCGATCCCTTGGCAGACGGTGAACCTCGGCGGCTCGGCCGTCAACATCGCCGCGCCGTTCCACGTAGGGCCGTTCCCGATCCCGATCTGGATCCTCCTGTTCTCCCTGTACACTTTCCCGCTCTCCTACGTCCTGAGGCGCGCGCTCAAGCACTACTCGTTGCGGCGCTACGAACTCGCGCACCTTCCCCCACCGGGCGTCGGGCCCACGGCGTGACGGAGGCGCTCGTCGCGCTCGCCGGCCCGCCCGGGAGCGGCAAGTCGACCGCGGGCCGTCTCGCGGCCGGCGCGCTCGGCCTCGAGTTCGTCGCGCTGGGCGCCCTCTTCCGCGCGGAGGCCGACCGGCGCGGGGTCGATCTCGAGGCTTTCTCCCAGATCGCGGAACGGGACCTTTCCATCGACCGGGCGATCGACGCCGCCCTATTGGCGGCCGCCCGCCCGGGACGACTCCTCGACGGGCGCCTCAGCGGGGCGCTCTTGCGCCGCGAGGGGATCGCGTGCCGATACGTCGTGGTGACGGCCACCGAGGCCGTGCGGGCGCGGCGGATCGCCGAGCGGGACCACCGGCCGCTCGACGACGCGCTCGCCCGCATGCGGGCCCGGGAGGCGAGCGAGCGACGTCGCTATCAGGCGCTCTACAGGATCGATCTCGACCGCGAGCGGCCGGACCTCGTCATCGACTCGACCGAGCGGCCGGCGAGCGAGGTCGCCGGCGCCATCGAGCGGTTCGTGCGCGCGCCGGAGGGGCCGGGCCGACCGTGAGCGACCGCGCGACCCCCCCGTTCCCCGAGCCGGTCCGAAAGAGGATCGCCTCCGGGGCGTTCCTCCTCATCGACAAGCCCCGGGGGCCCTCCTCCCACCAGGTGACGGCGTGGGTGCGGGACCTGTTGGGCGTCGACGCCGCCGGCCACGCGGGCACGCTCGATCCGAACGTCTCGGGACTCCTCTGGATCGGCGTCGGCCCCGCGCTCAAGCTCATCCCGCTCCTGCTCGACTTCCCGAAGCGCTACGTCGGCCTCGTCCGGCTCCACGGGGCGGCGAGCGACCCCGACCTCGCCCGGGTCCTCGCCGAGTTCCGGGGCCCCGTCTACCAGACCCCGCCGGTCCGATCGGCGGTGCGGAGGGAACGCCGGGTCCGGACGATCCACCGCCTCGAGCTCCTCGAGCGGGAGGACGACCGGCTCCTGATCGACCTCGTCGGGGACTCGGGGACGTACGTCCGGACCCTCGCCGTCGACCTGGGCGAGGCGCTCGGCGTCGACGGCCACCTCGAGGAGCTGCGCCGGACGGGGACCGGCCCGTTCGTCGAGGCGGCCTCGATCCCGCTCGCCCGGCTCGCGGACGCCGCCCACGCGGCGCGTTCCGGCGATCCGGCGGCGCTCCTCGCGCTCCTGCATCCGATCGAGGAGGTGACGCGGGAGGTGCCGAACGTCCTCGTGAAGGACTCGGCCGCCGCCTCGATCGCCCACGGCTCCGACCTCGCCTCGGGCGGGATCCTCTCCACCCCTCGGCCGTTCTCGAAGGGCCAGCACGTCGTCCTCGTCAGCCGGCTCGGCGAGGTCCTCGCGACCGGCCGCGCCCTCGTCGACCGGGACGAGCTCTCCCATCACCGGCACGGCTGGGTGATCGATGCGGAACGGGTCCTCGTCGATCCGGCGAGGTTCTCGAGGAACCCTGCGCCGAAGGAGCCTGCGGCGCCGGCGGGGACCGATCCCGGCGGAACGGCCTGAGGCACTCCCCTTGGCGAAAGGACCCACCGCCCCCCGCCTCCCACCTTCCCCCGGGACCCCGATGGACCGGCGGGCCCCGTCCGGCCGGTTCGGGCGCCTCGGCCGCGCGATCGTCCGGCACCCCTGGTACCCGGTCGTCTTCTGGATCGTGATCCTCCTCGTCGCGCTCCCGTTCCTTTCCCGGCTGCCGAGCGCCGAGCAGAACTCCGCGGCGAGCCTTCCGGCCGACGCGCCGAGCTCGATCGCCAACGCCGAGGCCGCCCGACTGTTCCCGAACGCCTCCCCCGCCTCCTCCTCCCTCCTGCTCCTGCTCGGACCGAACGTCACGGGCCCCACGGGAGAGCGGCTCTCGCTCGACCTTGCGAAGGCGATCCGGACCGATCCCGGGCTCCGAGACCTCGGCAACGTGACGACCCTCTACGACGCCTACCAGGGCTACTTGACCGGCCTCACCTACGTCACCCTCGGCGTCGTCCAGGGGAGCGTCCCCGGCGCGCCGGCGTACTCGACCATGTCGGGGGCCGCCACGCTCGTCTGGGGGCCGCCCTCCTATTTCGTCACGGAGTGGCAGAGGCTCGTCGACGCCCACCCGACGACCCCGCCAGGCGACTTCAACGCGGCCGCCGAGAACGCCACGGCCCAGGCCTACGCATCGGATCCCGCGGCGATCACCGTCCTGCGGGCGTTCTACGGCGGCCCGGGGGCTCCGGGGTTCAACGGCACCTCCAAGTGCGGCGCGGACCCGGTGCGGGTGGTGGCGTGCGCCGACGCCGTCGTTCGGTCGACCGTCCTACCGATGCTCGGCGCCCTCGCCCCGGCGCTCCCGAGCGCGTTCGCCCTCGCGGTCGGCAGCGCCCTCGACGTGGTGGACCCGCTCGCCGCATCGGCGATCTCCCAGGCCGCCGCGACCGCCCTCCTCGAAGGGACCGGCCTGCCCCCGTCCTTCGCCTCGACGGTCCGCACCGAGTTCCCGGACGGGCGGGCGCCCGCCGGCGGGGTCTCTGCCTGGGCCGCCTCGGTCGCCCAAGGTCCGGTCGCGAGCTACCCGCTCCCGATCCCCGCGTCGATCCTCGGCGCCTTCGTCGATCCGGGGAACGATGCCTCGCTCGTGCTCGTCGCCTTCACGGTCCCGTCGTCGTTCACGACGGCCGACGGCTCGAGCCCGATCTCGGACGATGTCGCCCGCATCGACGGCCTCGAGGCGACCGTGCTGGCCTCGGACCCGGCGGGCGGGGCGTACCGGATCCTTCAGACCGGCGACGCGGCCCTC
>DASYZN010000230.1:0-5511 GCA_035946105.1 Thermoplasmata archaeon
TGATCGTCGTCGTCGCCCTCCTGAGCATCGACGCGGTGATCGCCCTGCGGGTGCCGGCGAGCGCAGCGCCCCAGCCGGCCGAGGCCCTCGGGATCCCGGGCGTCAATCCGTTCATCCCGATCGGCTACGGGATCGTCGCCCTCGTGATCGGGATCGTCTTCCACGAGATGCTGCACGGCGTCGTCGCCCGCTCCCAGGGGATCGGCGTGAAGAGCGTCGGGATCCTATGGTTCGTCGTCCCGATCGGCGCCTTCGTCGAGCAGAACGAGGCGGAGATGCTGGCCGCCCGACGGCGGCCGAGGGCGCGCGTCGCGGCCGCCGGGGTCCTCGCGAACTTCGCCCTCACCGTGGTGTTCTTCCTCGCCCTCTCGGCTCTCGTGGCCGGATCGGTCGCCCCGAACGCGACCGGGGTAGGGGTCGCCTACGTCCTTCCGGGCTACCCGGCGCAAGGCGCCGGCCTCGCCGCCGGCGACATCATCACGTCGGTGAACGGCACCCCGACCCCGACGAGCGGCGCCCTCTTCGAGGCGCTTGCGAACACGTCGGCCCATCAGACCGTCGACCTCACTTACTTCTCCTCTTCGCAGGGGAGGTCGATCGACCGTCCCGTTACCCTCGCCTCGCTCTCCCGATACACCAACGTCTCCTCCGACGCCTCGAAGGCGTTCCTCGGCGTCTCGACGACGTTCCTCACCCCGGCCCAACTGAAGGGGGTCTTTGTCGACCCGCTCGCGAGCCCGTATGGACCGATCCTCGGCGCCACCTACTGGCTCGTCCTCCCCATCGCGGGCCTCGAACCGGTCCAGGGCTCGACCCTCGGCTTCTACCACGTGACCGGCCCGATGTCCGCGCTCGGCCCGGGCGGCTTCTGGCTCGTGGCGAACGTCCTGTTCTGGCTCGCCTGGATGAACCTCCTCCTCGGGCTTTCGAACGCCCTCCCCCTCGTCCCGCTCGATGGCGGCCTCCTGTTCCGGGACTTCGCCTCCGGGACCGCCGCCCGGTTCCGCCGGGGGCTCGACGCGGCCCGGCTCGATCGGATCGGCGGGATCGCCGTCGCGGCCTCCTCCGCCCTCGTCCTCTTCCTGCTCGTATGGCAGTTCGTCGCTCCGCACCTGTAGAGGAGCGCTCGCTCTTCGCGGCGTATCCGTTCCTCCCAGGAGCGGAGGCGCTCATCGAGGAGCTCGCGCCGTCGGTGGGCTCGCTCTTCCGGGACCCGGCCTATGCGCCCGCCCGGGCCGGGGGCCGAGGGAGGATCCGGGCGGCGATCGACGACCCCGCCGGGGCCTCGGTCTCGACCCAGCTCGCCGACCTCGGAGAGGAGGAACGGTTCCTCTCCTTCCAGTTCGCGCGGCTCCTCCTCTCGGCGCCGCCCACGCGGGCGCCGATCCGTCGATGGGCCGTCGCCGAGGCGAAGTCGTTCTCGGCCCGCCTGAACCGGGAGCCCGACGCGGTCCTGCTCGAGGTCGCCCGTCGGCTCGGCTACGAGTTCGCCGTCGACGAGGGGGAGGTCCGGCTCGCCCTCCCGGAGTACCTCGAGCTCGCCGTGGCGATCCGGGAAGGCGAGTACCGCCTCTCCCGCCAGGCGCTCCAGAGGGGCGTCGTCACCGTCGCGCGGGATCGGGCGGTCCGATTGCTCCAGGAGGCCGTCCGGATCTCCCTCTCCGATCCCGTCGAGCTCGCCCCGGCGACGGAGGCCGCGATCCAAGAGGGGGAGCGGGAGCTCTTGGACGAGGTGATCGCCCGGCTTCCCGCGCCGGGGTCCCGGGACGGCTCGGCACCGGGCCGGCTCTCCCCGGATCGATTCCCCCCGTGCATCCGGGCGATGCGCCGCAGCCTCCAGGACGGGGAGAACCTCTCCCACTCCGGCCGCTTCGCCCTCGCCGCCTTCCTCCACCGGGCGGGGGCGGACTTCGAGGGGATCGTCGACGCGTATCGGGGGGCGCCCGATTTCGAGGAGTCGATCACCCGCTACCAGGTCGAGCACATCACCCGGAAGGACGAGGGCCGGGGCTACGAGCCGCCGGATTGCCAGACCCTCCGCACCCACGGCCTCTGCGCCCGGGAGGGGGATCCAAAGGCGCGAGACCCGATCGCCCGGCAGCGGGACCCCATCTGCTTCGAGCCGTGGTTGAAGCATCCGCTCCAGTACTACCGGACCCGGGGCGGACCGATGCCGGCGAACCAGGCCGGCAGTGGGACCGATCCGTCGGTCAGCGGGGGGACGCCGGCAGCGCCCGATACGTCGACCACGCCCTCGAGAGCGCCGTCCACTGGCCGGCGATGACGAACCAGGCGAGCACGACGTCGAGGACGGTGAACCCCACGCCCGCGAGGGAGAGCCGAACGAACGGCGCCGTCGGCGCCCAGGGCCAGGGGAGCGCGAGGTCGCCGAGGAGGAACGTCCCGAAGGTTAGTAGGATCAATCGGTCGGCCCGGGTGAGCAGGCCCCGGTAGAGCCGGACGGAGCCGACCGCCTGGGCCTGCGTGCCCATGTAGCTCGTCAGGAGGAGGCTCACGAGGGCGAGGAGGGCGAGGATGGGGTCCGCGTATCCCGACGCGGCGATCCCGAGGACGATCGCGAGGTCGGCGTAGCGGTCGAAGACGTGGTCGAGGAGGTCGCCCCGAGGCGAGGAGCGGCCGGTCCGCCGCGCCACCTCGCCGTCCAGGACATCGAACACCCCGCCGAAGAAGATGAGGAACGCCACGAGGAGGAAGATCGGGGCGCCGATCCATCGCGCCGAGGCGGCGAACGCCCCTCCGAGGAGGCTCAGCATGAGAGAGATCCCGCTCAACCGGTCCGGCGACCAGGGGAGGAAGGGGCGGCTGAGCCGATCGAGGTAGCGGGCGGCCCACGCCCGGAACCCCTCGACCACCATCGGGCGGACTAATGGGTTCGGCGCAAAAGGTGCTCGGTGACCCAGGGATCGTCGAGCCAGTGGACCCGGCCGAACCTTGGCCTAGGTCGACGGCGGAGGATCGAGGCGACCTCCCGGGCGACGTCGGCGACGCTCCGATCGGTCGTGTCGACCTCCCAGATCGGGGGGCGCCGCTCCAGGGCCTCGAACAGGAGGAGGTCGGTCGCCTCGCAGAGGGCGTTCGCCGTTCGGTCGCCTTTCGATCCCCGCCGGGCCCTCGAGAGCCGTCGAAGGAGCTCCCTCGGGTGACAGCGGAGCAGCACGACCCCCGAGACCGGCAATAGGTGGGCGAGATGCCCGACAAGGAGGGTCGGTCGCGGGGGTCGGGGCCGTTGGAGGATCCATCGTCCTACACCCGCGAGATCGACCGTCACCACCCCGCGCTCCCGCCGCCCGAGGCCGGTCGCGACCGCGAGGTCGCCGATCTCACGCACCTCGAACCGCTCCGCGAGCGATCGGCCGACCGAGCTCTTGCCCGACCCTGGGACCCCGCTCAGCGCAACGTACCCGGGCATCGAGCTGCGCGCGATCGCCCGGACCTGGGCACCGTCGACGGGCGTGGGGGGCGAAGGTATTTGAGGAGCACCCAGTATGAGCGGCGAAGCCCCCCGAGCCTTTCGGGGGCCGATAGCCCGGAAGTGAACGAAATGAGCGCTCCCCCCGACCCGAGTGGTTCGCCGATCGCCGCACCGTTGATCTCGCGCCGCTGGGTCATCGCGCTGGCCCTCCTTACCTGCGGCATCATGCTCTCCGGCGGGCTCACGGTCTTCGCCCTGGCCCCGAACGGGGGCGTCGCCGCGGTCCCTGGGGCGCCTCACGGGGGCTCGGCGTGGATCTCCCCCCTGGCGGTCCAGTCCGGTCAGCAATTGCAGACCGATCCGTTCAACGTCATCCCCGGTGCCCCCCTCTCGAACCTCGCCAACGCCTCCGTCCTCGGCCCCGCCCCACCGAACCACGACACGTGGTTCACCATCGGTTTCCCTCTCCAGAACGAGTCGAAGCTCGCCGAGATCATCAGCGAGCAGGGGACGCCCGGTTCCCCCCTCTACCACCACTGGCTCACGAGCGAACAGGAGTCGGCGATGTTCGGCGCGAACCCCGCCGAGATCCAGAACGCCGTGAACTACTTCACCTCGCTCGGCTTCTCGATCGGCACCGTCGGGCCGATCTCGGTCTCCTTCCACGCCCCGGCCTCCGTGGTCGCGAACGCGTTCCACACGACGCTCAGCACGGTGAGCTACGGTTCGCCGAACGCCCCCAACCTGACCGTCGCCGCCTCGACGCCCTTGGCCCTCCCCGCGCCGCTCGCCGGGGGCCTCACGGCGATCGACGGGCTCTCGGGCCCCGGCAAGTTCCACTACACGAGCTTCGTCGACCCGGCCTTCGCCCAGATGGTCCAGGAGATGCAGGCGGGCCAGGGCACGATCTCCGGCTCGGCGCCCTCGGCGCCCAGCACGGCGACGGCGAGCCTCGCGCAGGCCTACAACTACACCGACCAGGCGACGATGTGGTTCTACCTGAAGCACGCCTCGCACGGCATCCTGAAGACCTCGCGCTACCAGTCCGAGGCGGCGGCGACGTTCAACAAGCTCTACAACGCCGACCCGCTCCTCGCCCAGGGCTACAACGGCAACTCGACGGGCAAGCCGATCACCATCGCGATCGTGATGGAGGGGGGCATCAACCCGGGCGACCTCCAGTCGTACGGGACGCTCGTCTACAACAACCCGAACCAGATCGTCAACCGCGTCTCCCCGGACCCGGTCGACGGCGCCTACACCTGGAACGGGACGCTCTACTATACCGACGGGGGCTCGGGCGAGATGGCGCTCGACATCGAGTACTCGAGCACGGCCGCGCCGGGGGCCCATATCGTCCCCGTCTACAGCCAGAGCTTCGCCGGGAACTTCCTCGACGACCAGTTCGCGACGATCGACACGATGCGGGTCACCCCGAACATCGTCTCGAACTCCTGGGGAGGCTCCGAGGACGGCGGGAACCTCTACGCCCCGGGACTCGGCAACGACCTCACCATGCACTACTACTTCATGCTCCTCGACGCGAAGGGCGCCTCGGTCCTCGCCTCGAGCGCTGACGGCGGCGGGTTCGACCCGGTGACGGGGATCCTCTCGGGATCCTTCCCGGCGGCCGACCCCTACGTCCTCTCGGTGGACGGGCTGCGCTCCGTCTCCCAGGACAACCAGGGGATCGTCTTCCCGATGCAGAACCTCACCTACGGGACGTTCAAGGAGTTCATCCCCCTCCTCGAAGGTTCCGGCGAGGGGAACGGGGTCAGCGTCACGATGTTCGTGACGAGCTCGAACCTCAGGAACCAGTCCTACTGGTATGAGCCGGTGACGAACTACTCGCTCTACTCGGGTCCCCCGGGAGGCTCTGGGGGGTTCGGCTTCAGCTACTGGTACACCCAGCCCTGGTACGAGCACGCCCAGGGCGTGCCGAACGTCGGGCGCTCGCTCGGGAGCGGGGTCGCCGCGGAGGGCGACTTCAACATGTCGATCTTTTTCGACGGGGTGCCGAACTTCCTCTACGGCGGGACGAGCTTCGCCTGCCCGACCGTCGCCGGAATGATCGCCGA
>DASYZN010000231.1:0-3840 GCA_035946105.1 Thermoplasmata archaeon
GGGCGGGACGTGGGTGATCTCGACGCCGGGGATCGCGGCGATCTCCCAGTCCCGCGCGAGCTCGCACTCGGCGATCTCCGCCTCGACGACCCATTCGAGGTTCCCGAAGCTCACGTGGTCCGTCACGGCGATCGACCGCAGCCCCTTGAGGACGGCATGGCGGATCATCTCGATGCCGACGACCTCGCCGTCCGTGAGGACGGTGTGGCTGTGGAACTCGGCCCGTCGGGCCCCGCTCATCGTTTCTCGCCTCCGGGCGGGCGTGCGGACCCGCCGGAAGCGCTCGGCGGCGATGGAGGCTCGGCCCTCGACCTCCCTCCGCCCGCGCTCGGGGAAGATCCCCCGGGTCCCGCGCTGTGGGTGGCGCCCCCGTAGAGGTAGAACGCCGGACGCCCCGGTCGAGCCCGCTCCCGGCGGCCGGCCGGGTCGTGGTCCGCGGCGGAATCCTCCTCGAAGACCGCCACGCTCCGGAACCCGAACCGCCGCACGAGGTACCCTTCGAGCGATCGGAGGAGGCCGAGCTCGTCGACCGTCTCCTCCGGCATCGGGGGCTCCGAGAGCAGGCCCGGCGCGATCCGCTGGACGTACTTGGGGATCCGATCCCGGTAGGCGGAAAGCTCGGGCACGGAGGCGGCCCGCTCCATGATCGATCGGAGGCTCGGCACCTGACCCGGGGTCATCGAGGGTTTCCGCAGCCATCGCTCGACGGTCGTCTTCCACGGGGCCGCGATGTAGAAGATCACCTCATCCGGTGCGTTGCCCCGGGCCTGGGCGGGACGGAGCACGCTGCGGAGATCGTCCTCGACCCGATCGACGAGGGCTTCGGCGACAACCGCGCCCGGAGCCCGGGCGAACTCCGTCGGATCGGGAAGCGGACCGGCGGCGACGAGCCGATCGCCCCGACCCTGGAAGAGCTCCTCGGCGAGATGGGGGGTGATCGGGCTCATCAGGCGGATCCAGGCGACGGCCGCCTTCTGGAGCGCGGCGCCGCTCGAACCCCCCCGGACCAGGTATCGTCGGACGACCGAGGGGAGTTCGGCGTAGACCGCTTCGGCGACGCCGCGTAGGTCGGCGCGGGAGAAGGCCTCCTCGAACCGCGTGAGGATCTCGTGGACCCGGCTCTCGAGCCAACGGTCGAGCTCCGGAGGGCCGCCGGATCCGGCCTCGAGGGCGTTCCGCACGAGACGTTCGACCTCCTCGAGCCGGCCCTGGACGGCCTCGACCCGGGCCGGATCCCACTCGAAGTCCTGGCTCGCGGAGGCCGACTGGAGGAGGTAGAGCCGGAGGGCGTCGGCCCCCCAACGGTCGAGGGCGTCGCGCACGGGGGGGATCGCCCCCCCCTTCGACGTGACCTCCTTCTTGGAGATCTTGCCGCCGCCCGGTCCGGTGAGCCATCCGTGGGCGATGACGGAGCGTGGCTGCCATCGGGGGGCGAGCAATAGGGCATGGGTGGAGAGGAAGACCGGGAAATGGACCTTCTTGTGCTCCTTGCCCCCGATGTTGGCGTCCAGGGGGTACCAGTACTCGAACTCCGCACGGACCTTTCGTTGCAGCTCGAGGGGGACCGACGGCTCGCCTTCCCCTTCGCCGAGGAGAACGAAATCGAACAGGGCCCCCGTGAGGTCGCCCGGTTCGAGCTCCCCGGAAGCGACGAACCGATGGATCGGAAAGTAGGCCATGTAGAGGGTGGAGTCCGCGATCGGCTCGATCACCCAGCTCTCGTCCTTGGGGAACGGCGTGCCGAGCCATCGGCCCCGGCGGGTGCAGGGCCGGTCGGAGAGCCAGTCGAGGATCGACGGCAGCTCGCGGCCGTACTCCTCGGGGACGACCGAGAGCCGTTCGAGGGCGGTCCGGGTCTTCGACTTCCACACCGGGTCGCCGTAGTGGAGGAACCACTGGTCGGGAACCTTCCGGATCACGACCTCGTGCCCATTGCGACAGATCACCGGTTCGGAGAACTCCCAGAGGATGGGGCTGTGGCCCTCGGAGGCCAACCGCGCCCCGACCGTTTGGCGGGCGTCGGCGACGGAGGCCCCGTCGAGGACGTCCGACCGCATCCGCCCCCGGGTCGCTTCGAGCCGATAGAGCCGTTCGGTCGCTTCCTTCAGCTGATCGACGTGCGATAAGGAACGGGCCCGCGTCGTGCGGGCCGCGCGCTCCGCGGGCAGGCCGTCGCCATCGAGCAGGTCGCGTTCGTTCTCGGACAGGAGCTGTTGGTCGACCTCGATGATGATCGGGGGCGGTCCGAGCGCGGATCGGTCCATCTCCCCGAGGGCGGCGAGGGCGAGCCAATCCGCCGGAGCGTGGGCGGGGACCGACATCACCACCCCGGTCCCGACCTCGGGGTCGACCAGGGTCGAGGCGAGGATCGGCACCTTGGTCCGGGTGATCGGGGCCTCGGCCCGGTTCCCGATCAGGGAACGGATCGCCACCTCGGCCCCGAGGTGGCCCCCGTTCTGGTCCACGAGCCGCTGGCCCCCCGTCGGCGTGACGAGGAACCGATCCTCACCGTGGTGCCAGGTGACGAGCGACCCTTCGGTCGGCAGCCAGAGGTTGGTGACCCCGTAGACCGTCTCGGGACGGAGGGTCGCGGCGGGCAGGAGCCGACCGTCCGAGAGCCGGAACGGGACGAGGGTGTATTGGATCCGTTCCGCGGTCCCGCCGCTCGAGAGGTCGGTTTCGGAGGGATCGACCGACACGGGTCCGCAGACCGGGCAGAACGCGGAGTAGTGCGCCTCCTGGCGAAGCGCCCCCGCCTGGTCGAGGCGCCCGAACTGCCATCGGATGAACGCCTGGTAGTCGTCGTCGATCGTCGTCAGGTAGGCCGACTCGTCGACCAGGATCCCGAGGGCGCGGTGGACGGCGAGGTAGCTCTTCCCGAGGAATCGGGCGGCGTAGATCGGATCCTCGAGGCGACTCCACTCGTCGACCGGGACGCCCTGCTCCTCGAGCTGGCGCACCACCGTCCGATCGCGATCCTTGACCCGCTGGGCGAAGGTGACCGCAGGAAGTCCCGAGGCGTGGGTGCCGGTCGGGAAGAAGACGGCCTTTCCCCGCATCCGGTGGTAGCGGTGCAAGGCGTCGGCGAGGGCGAACCCCCTCAGGTGGCCGAGGTGGAGGAATCCGCTCGACCCCGGGTAGGCGACGAGGGCGTAGAACTTCGCCTTGCCTGGATCCCGCTCGCCCCGGGCGAGGCCGGCCGAGGCCCAGCGCGACTGCCAGAAGGTCTCCCGAGCGTGATCCACGGTCCGACGGCCGAGCGGAGGTCGGGCGCTAATTAAGCCACCGCACGACGGGCCGGCCGACGCCGGAGACTTATCCTTCCGAGGCGCTCGAAGGGACCGTGCGGATCATCGAGATCTTCCACTCGGTCCAGGGCGAGGGCCCATCCGTCGGGCAGCGGACCTCCTTCGTTCGGACGGCCCGGTGCAACCTGAGATGCCGATGGTGTGACACCCCCTACTCGTTCGGTCCGGGGCGGGAGCGTTCGATCCCCTCCATCGTCCGGGAGGTCGTGTCCCATCGGACCCATTTCGCCTGCCTTACCGGAGGCGAGCCCTTGCTGCAATCCGAGGCTCCCGCGCTCCTGGGCGCGCTCGCCTCGAAGGGCTACACCACGGTGGTGGAGACCGGAGGCTCCCTCGACGTCGCTCCGCTCCTGGGCGTCGACGGGGTGGTGATCAGCCTGGACGTGAAGTGCCCGGGCTCCGGGATGGAGCGCCATAACCGATGGGCGAACCTCGATCTCCTTCGCCCTCAGGATGTCGTCAAGTTCGTCGTGGCGGATCGCAAGGACTACCTCTACGCTCGTCGGCTCGTTCGGTCCCGCCGATTGCCCCA
>DASYZN010000232.1:0-7855 GCA_035946105.1 Thermoplasmata archaeon
AGACGCTCTTCGAGGCGAGGGAGGAGAGGAGGAGGGCGAGGGAGCCCAGGGCGGCGATGTAGAGGGCGCCGACGAGGAGGAAGCCGCCGGCGGCGTGCAGGGCGAGCGGGAGCGAGACGTACCCGAGGGCGAGGACGATCGCCGCCCCGACGGCCCCCGGGAGGATCACCGCGAGGGAGAGCCAGACGGCGAGCGTCCCCGCCTTGGCGAGCAGGTAGTCGAGGACCGTGATCGGCCGGGAGAGATACATCGTGATCGCCCGGGTCGCGGTGTCGCCCGCGATGATCCCGGCCCCGAGCGAACTCGCCAGGATGACCGTGAAGAAGAACCAGACCCCGGCGCCGAACGGGGTGAAGAAGATCGTGAGCGGGGGGGCGGAGAGGAAGCCGAGGGCGATCTGGTTCAGGTAGAACGGGACGAGGATCAAGAGGAGCACCACGACGTAGATCAGGGCGAGGAGGACGATGGTCAGGACGCGTAGGCGTTCCCGAACGCCCTGGCCGAGCACGGCGAGCAGGCGATCGGCGCGCGGCCGAAGCGCGGGGGGTGGGACCGAGTAGCGGGGCTCCGACAGGCTCACGTCGTCCTCCCTTCCCCCTTGGCCCGGACCAGGGTTCGGAACAGCTCGTCCATCGTCCGCACCGAAGGCCCCAGGTAGCGGAGCTGGGCCCCCGAGGCGGCGGCGGCCTCGAAGATCACCCGCTCGCCGCCGGACGGCCTCGGGAGCGTGATCTCGAGGCCGTCCCGCACCCCCGGCGCCCCCCGGGCGGCGAGCTCGCTCGCGAACCGCTCCACGTCCCCCTTCACCCGGATCTTGAGCTCGTCCTTTCCAGAGGATCGTAGGTCGCCAGCCTTCCGGCGGCGAGGAGCCGGCCCGAGTCGAGCATCACGACCTCCCCGCAGACCCGCTCGATGTCGCCGAGGAGGTGGGTCGAGAGGACGAGGCTGCGGCCGGAGCGGTTCGCGAGGACGCGGAGGAGCTCGATCATCGACTCCCTCCCTCCCGGGTCGAGCCCCGCGGTCGGCTCGTCGAGGAAGCAGAGCGGCGGGTCGTGGACCAGCGCCTGGGCGAGCTTCACCCGTTGACGCATCCCGACGGAGTACTCCGAGATCTTCCGGTAGCGCTCCTCCCGAAGTCCGACGAACTGGAGGATCTCGTGGGCCCGCTGGAAGGCGGCCTCCCGATCGAGGCCGCTGACCCGCCCCATGTAGGCGACGAAGCCGACCCCGGTCATCTCGGGGATCAGGCACTCGTGCTCCGGCATGTAGCCGACCCGCTCCCGGATGGCGAGCCCGTCCGATCCGCTATCCCGGCCGAAGACCCGGGCCGTCCCCGACGTAGGCGGGATGAGGCCCATGAGGATCCTCAGGAGGGTCGTCTTCCCCGCCCCGTTGGGGCCGATGAGTCCAATCGCTCCTTCCGGGAGGGAGAGGTCGAGCGCGTCGAGCGCCGTCACCTCCCCGAAGCGACGGTTCAGGCCGTTCGTCTCGACCAGCATCGGACGCCCCTTGGGACGAGGGGTCGGCGGATAAGCGATTCCCGCGAGGAGATCGACCCGGGAGACCGTCCTAGGCGACGCGGTTCGGTCGAAGGGCTCATCCTCCGGCGGCGGGACGGCCCCTGCGATGACGACGATTAGGACCGTCGCGGCCCACGAAATCGTCCGGGCGACCTTCCCGAGGCCGATCACCGAGAAGGACGAGCTCGGGATGGCGGTCGGCAAGGCGATCGACGGAGCGCTTTCGGAGGCGAGCTACGACTTCTCGCTCGGCCGCCGACCGACGAAGGCTGCCCTCCAGCGAGCGGCGACGGAGCTCCTCGATCGGGAGCTGCTCGACGTGCACCTCGACCTTCCGGCGGGGGAGCGAGCGCGCCAGCTCACCCAGATCGAAGGGGTCCTCGCCGCCTACCGGAAGAGCGGTCTGATGGGACTCACGCGACCCAAGAGCCGTCTCATCCTGATCGCCGAGCAGGTCGGGATCTACGCCCAGCCGGACTTCTGGGACCGGAAGGCCCGGATCTACGAGATGAAGAGCTACCACCCCATCCCGACGCCCCCGGACGTTCGCCTCCAGCTCGAGCTCTTCCAGCTCGCCTTCCCGGGCTTTCGAACCTTCCTCGCCTGCTTCGATCGCCACGCGACCCCGGTGACCGCCTCGCTGGAGGAGATCCCGCCGATCGCCGACGAGGCCGCCCGCGACGTGCTCCGTTCGGCGCACCGGATCGGGCTATCGCAAGGGGTCGAGAAGGTCGTGGAGTACATCGATAGCCCCACGGTCCGTTACCCACTCCCCCCCTGACGGGTCCATCGGCGCCCGCCGAGGTGCCGGGTCCCCCGCGGGGGGACTACGGGGGGACCAACGGGATCCGGACGGGCGGTCGGCCCCCACGATCCGGGCTCAGGAGGTCGCGGACCGACTCGATCGAGCCGAGCGGGGTGGGGACGACCCCCGCGCTCCCCTCCTCGAGCCCCCCCTGCTCCCCGACGAGGAGCGAGGAGCGCCAGTCTCCGGAGAGGCCCGGGTCCAGCCGGAACACGTGGTCGAACACCAGCCGGTCCCGGCGGACGCCCCCACAGTACGAGACGATCAGCTTGATCCCGCGACGGCTGACCGCTCGGGCGTAGCGCCCCGTGGAGACGGGATCCTCCGGATAGAACTCGTCGAACCGATCGACGTTGGTCACGAAGAGGCTCGACCGGCGGCCCAACGTGATCAGCCGAGCCGCCAGCACCTGGACGGTCCTCGGCAGGCGCAGGAAGTCGGTGAGATCGTCCAGGATCGAGCCGCGTCGTACCGCCCGGGCCGTCGTCCAGTCCGTCGGCCGGGCTCGGACGATCTCGGGGCGCAGGTCCTCCCTCAGGTGGGTGACGAACCGCCGGTCGGGCGGGACCTTCGGCCCCAGCACGGACTCGTAGTCGTCCGGGGGTCCCGAGGGCGGCCCGACATCGAGCCAGAGGAACGGGAGGGCCGACGCCCTCAGGATGGCGAACGCCGTGACCGTGACAGGGGTCCGTTCGTCGCCCCAGACGAAGACCGACCCGCTCGGCTGGAGGACGCTCCTTGCGAAATCCATCCCGGTTCCGTCAGCTCCTTCATAGACCGCTCGCCAGATAAACCGCTCACCACCCCGTCCGCCCGCGCACCGCCGCTCCGCGAGCCCCTCGAAGCCGAAGCGGAATCGGGGGCCCGGATCCGCAGCCGATCGCTCCGCGTCACTCCGAGACGTCGTCCCTCGGCCGAGCCGCGGTCGCGTCCCGCGGCGGCGTGGCGGTGAAGCTGGCCTTCCCGATCGCTCGGATCGACGACGGCCCGAATCGGCCCGAGGGGCCGTGCGCAGTCCGCCGATGGGCCGGGAACCTCACGGGCTTTGGAACGACCCAACGTCTATAGCTCGGGTCACATTCCCCCGTCCATGCCCCTCTACATGGATACCCATCGGAAGGTGAAGGGCGTCACGGCGGCCGCGGTGGCCGAGGCCCACGCGAAGGACCTCCAGGTCCAGGGTAAGCACGGGGTCAACTACCGACACTACTGGGTCGACGAGAAGAGCGAGACGATCTACTGCCTCGTCGAGGCGCCCAATCCCGAGGCCGCCGCCCGGGTCCACCGCGAGGCCCACGGACTCGTCGCCGACGAGATCCACGAGGTCCGCGAAGGGTAGACGGGACCGGTACGGTTCGGCCCTGGTGCCCGTCCATCTCCCCCGGGGCCACCGGCGAGATCCCCGGCCCCGGCGGTGCCCCTGCCGTCAGGGCACCCCCTCTCTCGGACCCCCACGGAGCGTTGTCGCGGCGCCCTACGCCCGGACGAAGGCGAGCAGCATGCCATCGTGCCCCTTCCGTCCGACGGTCTGGACCACGGTGGCCACGATGCGGGGGTCGCCGCTCACCCGATCGATGAGATGTCGGACCCCCTGGACCTGGGGATCGGAGGATTCCGCCTCGGCGACATCCCCTCGGCGGACGACGTTGTCCGCCACGATCAGCGCGCCCGGCCTCACGAGCTTCAGGGCCAGCTCGTAGTAGCCGGGATACCCCTCCTTGTCGGCGTCGAGGAACACGAGGTCGAACGGCGGCACGTTCCGTCGGACCAGCTCCCGAAGGCTCTCCGATGCGTCGCCGATCAGGACCTCGACGCGGGCTTCGAGCCCTGCCCGCGCGAGATTCTTCCTTGCCAGCTCGGCATGACGCGGGTCCAGCTCCAGCGTGACCAGCCGGCCTTCGGGCGGGAGCGCGCGGGCCAACCAGATCGTGCTGTACCCGCCAAGCGTCCCGATCTCCAGGATCCGTCGGGCCCCCATCACGCGGGCGAGCAGCTCGAGCCACCGGCCCTGGAGCCGGGAGACCTCGATCTCCGGGAGGTGCTCGGTGCGGCTCTCGGAGAGGGCCGATCGTAGGGCCGCGTCGCCCGGATCCAGCGCCTCTTCGAAGTAGCGATCGACGGCGCTCCAGAGCGCGAGATCCGACGGGTCGGACGGGCGTTGCGTCATCGGCCCCTGATCGGCCCGGTGGCCTTAGGATTCGCCTAGGCGCCCCCCCTTTCCTGGAGGGGACGAGCCGCCACGAGTTCAGATCCGACCGGACCCCTCGTCGCGGGACCAACGCCAAGAGGCGGCGGGTCGTTGGGGGGCCGATGGGACCGCCTGCGGAGGGAGCCCGGGCCGTCGCGGCGTACCTCGATCGCCTGCCGGCGGCGGAGCGGGCCGCCCTGCAACGGCTCCGGAGGCTCATCCGCGCGGCGGCGCCCGAAGCCGAGGAGGCGTTGAGCTACCGGATGCCCTGCTTCCGATGGAACGGCCCGCTCGTCTACTATGCCGCCTTCCGGGACCATCTCAGCTTCTATCCGGGCCGGATCGCCGAGATCCGCCGCCGCTTCGCCTCGGCCTTGAAGCCCTACGAGTTCGCCAAGGGCACGTTGCGGTTCACGGTCGATCGGCCGATTCCTGCCCGCCTGATCACCCAGATCGTGAAGGCCCGGGTCGAGGAGAACGCTCGACGGCGCGGCCCGGCTCCGGCCCACCGGGAGCGGCCGAGACGGCGGCCGAGGGCCAAGGAAAAACCATAGCTTTAATACAGATTAATACGCATATCTTCCTCCTGCGCCCCGCGCGCAGGCTTTGGCGGAATGGATCGGAACCTAACGGCGCCCTGCCGGATCTCCGGCTGCGGGCACCCCGACCAGCATCACTTGGCCACTCCCGAGCTCGCCACCGGGCGGGAACGGGCGGTCCGCTGGTGCATCCCCTGCCGACGGCACGAGGTCGTTCACCGCTCCCGCCTCTCGAGGCTCCTGCCTCGCGGGTCCCGATAGGCCCCCGCGGCCGTTCGACCGCTCCCCGGGCGGGAGGGATCGTCCGTCGATCCCTGGGTTCAGCGCTCGCGGCAGCCGACGAAGTTTCCCGTGGGGCCCCCAAGGCCCAGGGGGGACCGCTCTGAGGCCCAGGATCGTCGGAACCCCGACGTCAATCGACGAGCTCGATCAGTCGATTCCGGAACCGCCGCCGACCGATGTTGCGGACGGCATGCGTATCGGGAGGGACCCGGTAGACCACGTCCCCGGGGCGCAGTCGGAGGCGCTCCTCCTTCCCGAGGGGGTCGGTCATCACGACGGTCGTCCCTTCGAGGATGACCGAGAAGTACGGATGACGGTGCTCGTGCATCGGGTAGGTTTCGCCCGGTAGAAGGGTCATCTCCCAGATCCGCCACCGGCGGCTTCGCTTCAGCAACCTCGACGCCGGGGGAACGGACCGGGCCATGCGACCTCGAAGGTCGGCGACACGATTTGAGCCCTGCTCCGTCCGACCGGGGGCCCCTCACGGGCCGGGGCGGGAATTCAAGTAGGCCCGACCGACCCCGGTCGGCGGTCCGGGTTCGGGGGGGTCGGGATGACGCTGCTCGCGACGGCGCTCGTGTTGGCCGTGTTCGGGGTGGTCCTCGCCCGCCAGCTGGCCGGTTCAGGTCCTCCCCTCTACCTCGTCTTCCTCGGGGGCGGTCTCGCCTTCGTCGCCCTCGGCATCCTCTCCCCCGGAGGTGCCGAGCAGGCGATCGCCTCCGAGCTCCCGGTCCTCGTCTTCCTGTTCTCCCTGTTCGTCTTCGCGGCGGCCCTCGAGCGTTCGGGGGCGCTCGAGCATCTCGCCCGCTGGGTCGTCGGCAGGGCGAAGCGCCCGGAGGACCTCCCGTTCGTGATCTTCGTGGGCTTCGGCCTCCTCTCGGCGTTCCTGGTGAACGACGCCCTCGTCCTGCTCGGCGTCCCGATCCTGTTCTCGGTCGCCCGAACGCTGCGAAGGGAGGTTCGCCCGCTGCTCCTGACCCTCGCCTACGCGGTCACCGTCGGAAGCGTCCTCACGCCGATCGGCAACCCGCAGAACCTTCTGATCGCCTCCGCGAGCGGGCTCCCGACCCCGATCGCCACCTTCCTGCGCTATCTCCTCCTCCCCACCGTGATCAACCTCCTGGTGGGCGGACTCTACGTGCGCCGCCGGTTCGGTCGGACCCTCGCCGCTCCGCCCGAGGCCCCGGCGCCGCCCCGTAGGGACCGCCTCATCCCGCCGGGGGCCTGGCTCCCCCGGCTCCGTAGGAACCCGGTGCTCTGGGTCTTCCCCGGAACGATCCTGGTGCTGTTCACGACGGACCTCACCGCCGCGATCACCGCGGGCCCCACGGTCCCCCTGTATGCCGTCACGGCGGGGGGGGCGATGCTGACCCTCGCCCTCGGCGGGGGACGGAGCCGGGTGCTCGAGGACGTCGACTGGTCGATCCTGCTCCTGTTCGTGGGCCTGTTCGTCGTGGTCGCGGGGGCGGTCTCCGGCGGGGTCGTGGGCGAGCTCCAGTCGACGCTTCCGATCCCTCCGCCGGGCGCTCCGGGAGCCTCGGCGGCCAGTGCCGTGCTCTCTTCCCTCCTCGGTGCCCAGCTGTTCAGCAACGTACCGTGGGTCACGCTCGAGATCCCGGTCCTGCACGGCCTCGGCTACTCGTCCGGGACCCCGATCGCCTGGATCGCGCTCGCCGCGGGCAGCACGCTCGCCGGGAACGTCACCCTCCTCGGAGCGGCGAGCAATCTCATCGTGGTCCGCCAGGCCGAGAAGCTCGGGGTCCGCCTCGGCCTCGGGGCGTTCGTCCGGGACGGGCTCCCGATCTCGGCCTTCACGATCCTGATCGTCCTCGCCTTCCTGTGGATCGGACTGTAGGCGAGGATCGCCCTCTGGGGGCGGCGCCGGCGATCCCGCCCGAGGGAAAGGAATCCCGGGACCGAGGGCCCCCGATCCTGTCGCCCGCTCGGGCCAGGATCTCTTGTCTCGGCCCGATCCGACCCCCTCCGGGTCGATCCCCTCCGACCGGCGACTAGCGAGCGCGGCCCAGCGATGGATTGACCACGCCTTCATGTGGTCGAGGCCGTGTCGGCGGCGGAGATCGACCATGGCCTCTCGAGCGGGGCCCTCCGTCTTCCGCATCCTCCTCCCGGCGAAGCAACTCCCGACGGCCGTCCGGTTCTACGAAACGCTGCTCGGCGTCCGGGGTCGGAAGGTCGCGGAAGGCCGATTCTACTTCGATCTGGGTCCCGTGATCCTCGGCCTCCTCGACTTCTCCCGACGCCCGGCGCGGGATCGGGCCCCATCCTCCGAGGCGATCTATCTCGCCACTGCGGACCTCGAGGGGACCTTCCGACGCGCCCGACGGATGGGGGGCCTCGCGAGCGGTCTCCTCCACGGAGACCCCCGGCAGCCGTTGGGGCGCATCGTACGCCGGCCCTGGGGCGAGCGTTCGTTCTACGCGGCCGACCCCACGGGGAACCCGCTATGCTTCGTGGACGCCCGGACCAAGTTCACCGGGACCGCTCGACAGGTCAAGGCGCT
>DASYZN010000233.1:0-2977 GCA_035946105.1 Thermoplasmata archaeon
AGGCGGCCCTCCTCGCCCTGGCCGTCGGGCTGATGCTCCTCGGCCTCGGCTGGATCGCCGCGGTCGTCGGGATCCCCCGTCTCGCCCGGAGGTCCCGGGCGTCGCGCATCGATCCGACCGATCCCCCCCGAGTCGACGGGATCCTGGGGACGACCCGGCTCCGCTACCGCCTCGGTCTGGTGGTCTGGGCGATCGCCTGGTCTCCGTTGGCGCTGATCGCCCTGCTTGGACCCCCCGGGGGAGACCCGGCCGCGGTCGTCCCGGTCGCCCTCGCCATGGGGGTGATCGGCACCCTCGCGGCGATCCCCTGGCACTGGTCGGCGCGCCGCCGCCTCTCCAATCTCCTCGGGAACCCGGACCCCCCGATGTTCTCCCTCCTTCCTCCGCCCGAGGCGGGCGAAGGTGAACCGTCCACCCGGCGGGCGGATCGGCCCTGGCTCGACAGCTGGGCGGTCGCGGCGGTCCTCGGCCTCGTCCTCCTGTTGGGCCTGCCGATCGGTGGATCGGGGGGACTCGCGTCGGGCGATTCGCCCTCGCTGGAAGGGGTCGTCTACGGATCGATCGTGCTTGCCCTGCTGACCGCCTTCGTCTGCCTGAGGGCGCTCTATCACGCTCGGTTCTCGCGAAACCTACTCGAGGTCGGGCTCGGATCCGGATCGGTCGGGTCGACGGATCCGTCCGGGGCGTCGGTCCAGAAGCGGATCGCGTTGGGAGCCGTCCTGCTCCCGCTCAATCCGTGGGTCGGCCTGGTCGCCACCTACGCCCTCGGAACGATGCTGCCCGTGGCCGCGGGGATCGGGATCTGGATCGCGCTCCCCTTGACCTACCTGGGGATCGCCCTCCTGCTCGGCGGCTTCGGCCCGACGTTCGGCCCGGCGGGCCTCCTGGGCTCGGCGGGGCCGACCGGCGGAGTCGACGGTGCGCGGATCGTCGGGTCCGGCTAAACCCGCCGGCCGCGCGGTCGTTAACGGACCCCGCCGCCCTCACGAGGGGGCGGCGCCCGGACGACTTTCGACGTAGCGGAGGAGCGCCCCGGCGATCGCCAAGACGGCGGCTGAGAAGGCGGCCAGCACGACCGCCGCAACCCCGAGCGAGAGGCCGCTCGGAGCGACCGAGAGCGGCCCCGTGTCGACGAGCCGAGCGCCGACCGTCCGTAGGTAGTAGATCACCGTGACGACCTTGAGCGGTCCCGGGAGGAGCGGGACGAACGTCTCCCAGATGAACCCGATCAAAAGCCCGATCACGAGGGCCTGGCGGGTCAAGAGGCCGAGGAAGAGGAAGAGGGCCCCGTAGGCGGCGACGGCGAGCACGGTCATCGTGAGGAGGGCGGAGAGCGCCGGCGCCGTCGAGGCGTTCGGGCCCGGGCCGAGGCCTGTCGCGAGGGCATCGGACAGGACAACGGACGGCACGAGGAGCAGGAGGCCGGCCCCCAGGAGGCCCGCGTACTTTCCGACGACCAGTGCGGGCCTCGGCACGCTGCGGCTCATCGCGTAGACGAGGGTGTCCTCCTCGAGCTCGGTGCGGAAGAGGCCGACCCCGAGCACCAGGGTGACGAGCAGGAGCAGGATCGGGAGGAAGAGGCTCGAGAACAGGGTCTCGGCCGTCCCCGGGAGGTCCAAGTGGGCGAGGTGGGCCGAGGCGAGGCCGGCGACGAGGAGCGGGAAGAGGAGGGCGACCCCGGCGAGACCGATCGCCCGCGTCCCGGTGAAGGAGGCCCGAAGCGTCGTCCAAGCGACGGCCGTGGTCCGGCCGATCCCGTCCCGGCTCATCGGGCGCCCTCGGATAGGAATCGGAAGACCGACTCGAGGTTGTCGTCGGGGCTGCTCATCGAGGTCACCGGGAGGTCCTCGTCGACCACGAGGCGGGGGAACTCCGAATAGAACCGATCCGGAGACTGAGTCCGGATCGAGACCTCCCCCGTCGGGAGGAACTCGACGCTGCTGACGTCGAGCCGGCGGGCGAGCCGTTCGCCGAGCCGCCGGGGGTCGGGGCTCCTCAGGAGAATCGTGTGGGGATGGTCGTCGATGGCGTCCCGCAGGCGGTGGAGGTTCCCCTGGGCGATCACCCGGCCGTTCGTCAGGATGACGACCTCCTCGGTGAGCCGCTCCACCTCGTAGAGGACATGGGAGCTCACGACGAGGTGGCGACCGGCCTTGGCGAGCTTCCGGAAGAGGTCGATCAGCTCGAACCGTCCGACCGGGTCGAGGCCGTTCAACGGCTCGTCGAGGAGGAGGAGGCGGGGATCGTGGGCGATCGCCTGGGCGAGCTTCACCCGCTGGCGCATCCCCTTGCTGAAGCCCCGGAGGCGACGGGCGGCGGAGGCGGAGAGGCCGACCTCCGCGAGCGCCCTTGCGGCGCGGTCCTCGGCCGCCGACCGATCGAACCCATCGAGCCGCAATAGGTAGCTCACGAACTCGAAGGCGCTCATCCACCCGTAGACGTTCGGCGACTCGGGGCAGTAGCCGATCTCCCGGTGGAGCTCGAGGGAGTTCCAGGGGTCTTGCCCGAGGACGGTGAGTCGTCCTCCGTCGAGCCTAAGCTGGCCCACGAGGAGGCGGAAAAAGGTCGACTTCCCCGCGCCGTTCGGTCCGATGAGCGCGGTGATCCCGGGGGGGAACCGGGCGGTGAAGCCGTTCAGCCCGAGGACCTCGCCGTAGCGTTTGGTGGCGTTCTCGGCCTCGATGACGGGCGCCTCGGTCACTCGGCGATCACCTCCTCCCGGGCGAGCCTCAGGTATGTGAGGGCGAACGCCGATCCGGCGAACCCCAAGAGCACCGCCCCGGCTGCCCAGGGGTTCAACGGGTTGGGGGCGACGGAGAAGACGGCGCGGGCGACCGCGAGCGCGTCGTCCTGCAGGCTCAGGTAGAGCACGGAGGCGCTCTGGCTTACGGCCTCGAGGACCGCCGCGATCACCTGGGACCCGATGAGGACTCCGAAGATCGCCGCCCCCGCGTAGACGCTCTTCGAGGCGAGGGAG
>DASYZN010000234.1:0-14431 GCA_035946105.1 Thermoplasmata archaeon
GAGCCGTCGGCGATCTCCTATGCCGACCTCCTGAGGGTCTTCTTCACGACCCACGATCCCACGACCCGGAACCGGCAGGGGAACGACGTCGGGACCCAGTACCGCTCCGTCGTCTTCTTCCACTCGCCCGCTCAGGAGGCCACCGCCAGGGCGGTCATCCAGGAGTTCGAGCGATCCAAGGTCTGGCGGGGATCGATCGTCACCGAGGTCGTTCCGTTGGCCCGGTTCTACCCGGCGGAGGAGTACCACCGGGACTACTTCCGCAGGAATCCCGACCGGGGCTACTGCCAGCTCATCATCGCCCCCAAGGTCGCCAAGTTCCGAAAGCAGTTCCTCGATCGCCTGAAGGCCAGTTGATCGGACCCTCGGAGCGGCCTCTCGGACCCGCCCCCTCGCTCGACGGACGCGCGCTCCTCCGTTCCCCGACCGGGGCCACGGACGTTGGGCGAAGCGGGAGCGTCACCCTCAAACGGCCCCCCCTCCTGCTCCCCACCGATCGAGTCCGATGGTCGACAGGTCCCGCCGACCCGTTCCAACTCCTTCCCCTCGGGACCCGAGGGAGGCTCCCGCGCAGCTCTCGGAGGCATTCGAGAGCCTCGGCGAGCGCTTCGGGGAGGCGGGAGATCACGCCGCGCGCTCCGGAACGAACGGGACCTGGGAGCTCGGAATCGTCGTGCCCGTGTCCATGGGCGAGCTGCCGGCCGGCGCCCTCGGATGGAAGCGCTCGGTGAGGGTCGCGCCCGGGGGCGCTCAGAAGCCGCCCGGCTCTGGCGAGGCCGGCGCGGTCTATGCGCTCCTCGTCCCGGGTCCGGGGGGAGCGGCGCCCTCGAAGCGCCCGGATCCACCTCGACTTCGATCGGCCTCCGTGGGGACGAGCGCCTACGCCGCCGCCACCCGTTCGGATCCCCGGATCTGGATCCTCGCCGTCGCGTCGGAGCCGACCCAGGTCGTGCGGTTGCGACGGCTCGGGGAGGCGGTCCGACGGGAGCTCGACGCCGACTGAGATCGGACGGGTCCCCGAGACCGCTGCCCCGAGGGGCCGCGGGTCGACCCATCACCGGCGAGGTCGGCGAGGCCGAGATCGCCGTCCATTGGAAGGAGGAGGGTTACGTCGACCCGCCCCCGGACGCTCGAACCGGGGCGAACCTCTCCGACCCAGACGTCGGGCGACGCTTCGGCCTTGACCGGTTTCCGGACTGCTTTCGGGAGTACGCCGACCTGCTGACATGGGACCGCCCCTGGGAGGCGGTGTTCGACGGGAGCCGGGCGCCGTTCTACGATTGGTTCGTCGGGGGGCGGCTCAACGTGGCGTCGAACTGCGTCGACCGGCACCGAACGGCCCGGGGCGATCGGACGGCGTTCTGGTTCGTCCCCGAGAGGGAGGCGGAGCCGAGCGCCCGGATCCCGTTCGAGGAGCTGTACGTCCGGGTCAACGAGACCGCGGCGCTCCTGCAGGAGTTCGCCGGCATCGGTCCCGGGGACCGGGTCACCGTCCACCTCCCGATGACCCCCGAGCTCCCGATCACGATGCTCGCCTGCGCCCGATTGGGCGCCGTACATTCCGTCGTCTTCGCCGGGTTCAGCGGCGAGGCGTGCGGACGCCGCCTGGCCGATTCGAGGAGCCGGCTCCTCGTCACCATGGACGAGTACGATCGCAACGGACACCCCATCGACCACAAGCGCTCGGCCGACGAGGCCGTCCGGGTCTCCGAGCGCCTCGGCCATCCCGTGCCGCACGTGCTCGTCTGGTCCCGCCGCGCGGGCCACCGGTCGGAGGCGACCGAGATCTCCGCCCCCCGGGACGCGTGGGCCGACGACCTGCTGCCGAAGGTCCGGGGCCGGAGGATCGAACCCGTCTCGATGCCGTCGAACGCGCCGCTCTTCCTGATGTACACCAGCGGGACGACCGGGATCCCGAAGGGCGTCCAGCACGGGACCGGCGGCTACCTCGCCTATGTCGCGGGCACCGCCCGCGCCATCCTCGACCTCCACCCCGACGAACCGTACTGGTGCATGGCCGACATCGGATGGATCACCGGCCACTCCTACATCGTCTACGCCCCGCTCGCCCTCGGTACCCCGGGCGTGCTCTACGAGGGCGTGCCCTCCTACCCGGATCCGGGCCGACCGTGGCGGATCGCGGAGCGGTTCGGGGTCCGGGTCTTCCATACGTCGCCGACGGCGATCCGCCATCTCCGGCGTCTCGACCCCGACCTCCCGAGGCGCTCGGGCCAGTCGTTCCGTCTGCTCGCCACCGTCGGCGAGCCGATCGAGCCGGAGACCTGGCGGTGGTACTATGACGCCGTCGGCCACGGACGGGCGGCGATCGTCGACACGTGGTGGCAGACCGAGACCGGCGGATTCCTCTGCTCGACGAAGCCGGCCCTCGACCGGATGAAGCCGGGGAGCACGGGTCCCGCGCTGCCGGGGATCCATCCGGTCATCCTGGACGAGGAGGGTCGGGAGGTCGAGGCCGGCGGCGGACACGCCGGGACCATCTGCATCCGCAATCCGTGGCCCGGCCTCATGCAGACCATCTACGGCGACCCGGATCGGTACGTCGCCACGTACTTCGCCAAGTTCAACCGACGGCCCACGAGCCACGACTGGAGGGACTGGCCGTACGTGACCGGCGACGGGGCCGTCCAGGACGCCGACGGCTACTACCGCATCCTCGGCCGGGTCGACGACGTGATCCACGTCGCGGGCCACCGGCTGGGCGCGAAGGAGATCGAGTCGGCCTGCCTGACGGTCCCCGGGGTCTCGGAGGCGGCCGTCGTCCCGGTTCGGGACGAAGTGAAGGGGCGGCTCCCGGAAGTGTTCGTCGCGCTGCGCCCGGGGAGCCGCTCCTCGCCGGAGGTCGCCGAGGAGGTCGTCCGGGCGATCGAAACGACCATCGGAAGGATCGCGCGTCCCCGCTCCGTCTGGATCGTCGACGACATGCCGAAAACCCGCTCCGGGAAGATCCTCCGGCGGGTCCTCGCCGCGGTCTCCAACAGGGAAGCGGTCGGGGACCTCACGACGCTCGCGAACCCCGACGTCGTCGAGCGGATCCGTTCCCTCCTCGACGGGTCGTCGACCCCGGACGCGTCGTCGCCTTCGAAAGGTCGGCGGACGACCCGATCCCCCCGCAGGGACTCCCAGAAGTAGGTCCCGGCCTCACGGAGACATGACCGAGATCTCGGCGAACGCCCCCGAACTCGACCTGCGAGGCGGCCTCGGGGCTCGCGTCCGGCTGAACTCGGGCCTCCCGATGCCGGTCCTCGGCCTCGGGGTCTGGAAGATCCCCCCGGGGGCGCCCACGCGCGACGCCGTGGTCGCGGCCCTGTCGATCGGCTACCGGCTCATCGACACGGCCGCGATGTACGGCAACGAGCGGGAGGTCGCGGAGGGGATCCGCGCGTCCGGGGTCCCGCGGGAGGAGGTGTTCGTGACGTCGAAGCTCTGGACCGACGACCATGGCCGCGACGCCGCCGCCCGCGCCTTCGAGCGGAGCGCCCAAGCGCTCGGCCCGGCCCCGATCGACCTCTACCTGATCCACTGGCCCGTGGCCTCGAAGAACCTCGAGACCTGGCGCGTGCTCGAGCGTCGGTTCGCCGAGGGCCGCTGCCGGAGCATCGGGGTGAGCAACTTCACCGGGCCGGACCTCGAGGCCCTGCGGAGGGACGCCTCCGTCGTGCCGGCGGTGAACCAGATCGAGTTCCACCCGTTCCAATTTCCCCGCGAGCTCCTCGAGCACGATCGGCGGCTCGGCATCCAGACCGAATCGTACTCCCCGCTCGGCCGGGGCCGCCGCCTCGCCGACCCCACCGTGGCCGAGATCGCCCGTCGGCACGGACGGAGCCCGGCCCAGGTCTTCCTGCGGTGGGGCCTCGAGCGGGGCGTCATCCCGATCCCGAAATCGGTCCACCCCGAACGGATGCGGGAGAACGCCGAGGTCTTCGATTTCGCGCTCGATCCCCAGGAAAGCGCCGAGCTCGACCGTCTTTCGGGTGGCGACGCCGTCGGACGCTGAGCTCCCGCGGGCCTGGGAAGGGCGACCCGTCCGACGGACCCGCGGGGCCCGGACCGGGGTCGTTCGCCTACGGGGCGGGCTCGAACTTGAGGAGCTTCCCCTCGGGATTGTAGAGCACGGCGAACCGCCGGACCGTTCCGTCCGATCGCGCCGTCACGATCCGTCCCCGACGGTCGCCTTCCCAGGCCAAACGGTCGAGGCGGGCCGCGCCAGTCGTCGATCGGATCCGTTCGGCCGTCTCGCGGTACTGCCGCGCGCAGATCGAGCAGCAGAAGAAGAGCTCGTGGCCGTCAATCGTTTCGAGGACGTGGCCCCAGCTCGAGCCGCACAACACGCAGGTCGATCCGTCAGCGCTCGAACTCAAGAGCCCTCTCCAACCGTGCCATCAGATAGTCGTCGAAGAGATCGAACGACCGCAGGGCCGTCGCCTGGACCTCCTCGACCCGCCCGAGCCGTTCGGTGTGGCGGTCGACGAGGGCGAGGGCGGCCTCGGAGTGGCCGACGTCCGCCTCGTACCCCTCTCGAAGGAACGCCTGCGCCGCCGCGGGGATCTCGGTCCCCTTGAGGATCGCCGGGTCGAAGTAGCCGACGGTCGCCCCCCGTCGCCTCAGGTCCCGATGGGCGATCAGCTCGAGGGCGTGCATCGCCGCGAGCGCCTCCACCCAGGGTTCCTGGGAGGCGATCCGCTGCCACCCCTCGATCCCCCGGCGCGTCGAGGGCAAGGGTGGGGTCGAGAGGACGCGGTCCCTCGGAACCCCGAGGGCCTCCCCCATCCGAAGCAATAGCTCATAGTGGGCGGGTCCCCGGCCCTCCTCCTCCCCGCCGAACTCGGTCGAGAGATTGTCGAGCTCGTAGAGCACGACGGCGCGATCGTCGGTCCTCGCCATGATGTAGGCGCAGGAACGGACCCACTGGACGAGGAAATGCTGGTGCTCGACGACGTAGCCCAGCAGGGTCGCCCGGCTGGGGTGCTGGAGGGCGAGGACGAACGGATGGGGTCGCGCCCCGTAGAACCGGGCGACGAACCGGGCCACGATCCATTCGGAGACGGGCCCGGTCCGAGCGAAGATCGCCTCGAGTTTAGGACGGATCGCCTCGGCCGTGGCGCGCTCCTTGGTCACGTTCTGGTTGAGCCAGCGGACGTGGTCGGGGTCGCTCTCGTCGGCCCGGGTCACCAGGTGGGTGGCGAGGGCCGTGAAGTCGCCCCGGGCGAACTCGTCTAAGCAGGCGGGGCATTTCGTCATGCGCGTCGGACCGCCGGATTACAGCGGGAACTCCTCCGGGAGCCGGGCCCTCAGCGCCCGGTAGGCGTCGGTCTGTCCGTCACGGTCCCGGATCCTGGCGAGGGTCGCCCGGACCTCCTCGGGATCGCGGTCGCGGGCGTGGGCCACCATCCGGATCGTCGACTCGAAATCCTCTTGGCACGCGGCGTAGCAGTTGCCCATCCCGGCGAGGAGCTCCCGCTCTCGAGCGTCCATCCAACCGCCCAAGCGAACCGGACCGATAACGGGTGCGCGCCCGTTGGGTTCCCCAACCCGCCTCGTGACGTCGGCCCGGTCGCGAGCCCGATCGGAGCGGGGGCTCAGTAGACGCCGGGGATCAGCCGCCAGGTCCGCGTCTCGTACTCCCGGTACGCCCCTCCGAACCGCGCGACGAGGGCCCGCTCCTCGACCCGGATCCGGTAGAGGTGCGACGCCGAGACGAGGACGACCGTGGCGAGGAGGCCTAGGAGGTTCCCGAGGACGAGGGCGATGCCGGCGGTGACGAGGAGGTTCGAGCTGTAGGCGGGGTGCCGCAGCCATCGGTAGGGACCCTCCGTGACGAGGCGCTGGTCTTGGCTGGTCCGCACCACGAGGGAGAAGTTCCTTCCGAGGGTCGTCAACGCCCAACCCCGCAGCGCGATCCCGACGACCGCGAGGGCGACCCCCGGGGGGATCGAGATCGCGTCGAGCTGCGGTCCCAAGCCGAGGAAGTAGACGAAGAGCGCCCAGGAGAGACCGGCCCAGATCGAACCGATGATCGCGTAGTACGATCCGCGGTCCTCCCGAGAGGCCCGGAACCCCGGCGCCCCCCGGCGACGCGTGTAGCGGACGAACTGGTACTCGGCAACGAGCCAGACGAGGACCAGGAGATAGGCCGAGGCCGCGGCGATCGGGAAGCTTCCGGACTCGAGCGGACTCGGCATGTCGGTTCGCGGACGCGTCTCCCGGAACGGGGCTCAGGCACCCCGAGGGGACGGGGGGGCCGTTCGGGCCGGTCGTGCGACCGCCTCGGAGGGCTTCGGCGCGGTCAACGGCTCGGCGCGCTCGCGTAGACCGTGAACGTGTAGGAGCCGCTGAGGGCGTAGGGGTCGAGGTTCCAGACGTGGATCTCCCAGCCGAGCCCCGCGAGGCTCGGCAGGTTCGGGGTGACGAACGATCCCCCGCTCACGTTCTGGCACGGCCCGCCGCCCCCGGGGAAGCACCAGAGCGGGTCCATCGGGCCCCCGCGGGTGTAGGCGGCCCAGGAGGCGGCCGTCCAGATCCCGACGAAGACGTTGCAGGCGCCCGGGGGGGAGAACGAGTTCGCGCAGTTCCCGGATTGATTGAAGAGGCCGTTCGTGTAGAGGATCCAGGAGTCCGTCGAGAGCGAGGCGTCGACGTAGACCGTCCCGGTGCCGCCGGGGATCTCGGGGACCCGGATCGGGGCGGTCTGGTTCATCCCCCGGACGAACTCGCCCTGGTAGCTCGCCTTCGACCAGACGTTGACGTCGGCAGGGGACTGGCCCGGGGCGCTCGGGTGCACCGGGATGGTGGCCGGCAGATAGGTGTAGGTCGCCCAGACCACGACGAGCACGAGCACCGACCCCGCGACCAGGAGTCGCGTGATCGAGGGGGTCAGCGGCCCTCCCACGGAACCTCCCCGTTCCGAGGGGCGACCGTCGTTTATACCTTCCCGACCGCCTCCGAGCGGGTCGAGCGCCTACAGATGCCAGGTCGGTCCGCCGTAGCCTGACGGCAGCGGCGCCGGCGTCGCGCCGCCGAACGGATCCGGTCGCGGCGTCGGGACGCCGCCCCGCTTCTTCGCGAGATAGGCGTCGATCGCCTCGGCCGCCTTCGTGCCGGAGGCCATCGCGTAGACCACGGACTTCCCGCCGGAGGCGAAGACCCCCTCGACGTCGGTCATCCAATCCTCGTGCTTGCCTTCCGGCCACCCCTGGGCCGACATCCGAAAGTCGATCTCCGTCGGGAAGCCTCCGACATCGGCGACCTCGCCCGCGGCGACGATCACGGTATCGCAGGCGATCGTCTCCTCCGAGCCGGCGACCGCGACGAGCGAGGGCCGACCGGAGCGATCCGGGGGGCCCGGCGCGGTCGTCTGGAGCACGATCCCCTCGACCTGGCCCGTCCCGAGAATCTGGACCGGCGCCCGATGGTAGAGGAATCGGATCCCCTCCTCCGTCCCCTCGACGACCTCCTCCTGTCCCGCGGTCATCTCCTCCGCCCCCCTCCGGTAGGCGACCGTGACCTCCCCCTGCTGGGCGAGGCGGAGCGCGGAGCGCGCCGCGTCCATCGCCACGTCGCCCCCGCCGAGGACCACGACCCGCCGGCCCTTTCGGCCGATGAGCCCGTCGGGTCCCTCGTTGACCGCGAGGAGGAACGGGAGGGCCGCGTAGACCCCCGGGAGGTGCTCCCCCGGGATCCCGAGCGCCCTCGGGTGGGAGGCGCCGATCGCGACGTAGACCGCCTGGTAGCCGTCCGAGAGCAGGCTCTCGGGGGTGAAGTCGACCCCGGCCCGCTTGCCGACGGAAAAGGTGACGTCGAGTCCCTTGAACCGGGCGAGGTCCTCATCGAGCTCGGTGCCGACGAGATGGTAGCGGGGGATCGTGTCGACCTGGCCCCCCAAGAACGGTTCCATCTCGAAGACCGAGACGGGATAGCCGCGCAGCGCGAGCTCCCAGGCCGCCATCAGCCCGGCGGGCCCGGCGCCGACCACGGCGACCCGCTGGTTGCGGGGGGCCGAGGGGACATAGGTGAGGTCGGAGCTCCCGTGTTCGAGCGCGGCGCGCTTGAGGTGCCGGATCGCGATCGGGACCCCCTTGCCCCCCATGACGCAATCCTCCTCGCAGTAGTGGTAGCAGGTCTTGCAGAGGACCGTGGCGAGCGGGTTCTCCCGGAGGGTGAGCCGCGCCGCATCGTCGAAGCGCTCCTGGGCGATGAGGGCGATGTACCCCCGGCAATCCTGGGTGATCGGGCAGGCCTGGACGCAGAACGGCATGGCGCACTGCAGGCAGCGCTGAGCCTCGAGGACCGCCTCCTCCTTCGAGTAGGCGTGCATCACCTCGCCGAACCCCGTCGCCCGGTCCTTCCCGGGATCCTCGGAGATCGGGGTCCGGTCGTAACGGTCCATGCCTCTCGCCTTCGAAGGGCGGCCGGACGCGCCGGCCCGGCGGGCGGAGACGGGTGGTTCCTATAGATTCATCGACCGCCCCGCGCGATCGGGGCGCGGGAGCGGCCCGTGCGCCGTCGCGCCGGGGCCAGGGGATCCGCGGGGGGTCGGAGCGATCCGAGATCCGGCTCCCGCCGGACTTGGGACGTCCGCGGCGGGCCCTAGAACGAATCGATCCGTTCCGGGCGGGCCTGGAAGGTCGGGGACCAGCCGTCCTGGACGAGCTCGGTGTCGATCTGCTGGAAGACCTCAGCGTGGTTGTCGCACAGCACGAACGTCTGCACGGTGGCGCCCCGCCGGTTCTTCCCCGAACCGAGCCCGGCCATCGACGAGCGCTGGGTCGCCTCCTCGTGGCACGGGATGGTGAGCGTCATCTGCCGGTCGTCGACGGGGGTGGCCCCCTTGCTCGGGAAGGCGAAGCGTCCGGCGGTCTGATTCTGACATGGGCCCATGGCACGGGCACTTCCTACAGGTACATATTCCCGCCCGGTCGAGGCGGCGGTCCGCCGGACCTCCACGGCGGCGTGCGCCCCACGGGGCGAGCGGATCGTCCTCGGCAGGGCCCGTCGGCGGGGAATCCGCCGCGAAGGGAGTTCGCCCGCACCGCGAGGTCCCGAGACCCGGCGCCCCCCGAATCCCGGTCGCGACCAGGTGGTCGGTGGATGGCGCTTGGCCTAGGTCGGGCGATCGGGCTCGGTCGAACGTCGGGACAGCTCGCGAACGGGCGCTCAGCTCGGCGGCGGGGCGGGAGGGAGCGATGGGATCGTCGTCCCGCACTGCTGGCAGAACTTCGCGTCGAGCGCGTTCGCCCGGCCGCACTTCACGCAGTACTGCACGGCCGTGGGAGCCGAAGGGGGAGCGGCCGCTCCCGGAGGCACCGGGGGCGCACCCGGGGGCGCGCCCGGGGGTGCGGACGGAGGCAGGTGGGACTGCATCACGGCGAGCGCGGCCGCCATCTCCGGCGGCATCGCCCCGTCGGCGCCCTTGCGGCCGAACCTCATCGAGGCGCTCGGGGCGCGCAGCCCGTTCATGATCATGCCGAGCCCCGAGAGGGCGACGATGGTCCCGACGCCGAATCCGGCGAAGCCGAATCCCGGCGTCGCGTTCCCGCTGCCCGGATTGCTCGAGGGGAGGCCGACGAGCTTCGGAAGGTCGTAGCCCGCCACGACCCCCTGGGTCGAGACGAGGTAGATGCCGAACAGCAGGATGGCGATCCCGATCGCGAGCGATTCGAGGCGCACGGTCGGCCCCGGGACCGGAGAGGAACTACCTAAACATTCGCTCCGGGACCGCTCGCTCGTCGGCGAACGGCTTCAGGGGAGACGGAGCCGGGTCCGAGATCCCGGGTCACGCGGGGGTCGGATCGAGCCCGCGCGCCACGCGGTAGTGGGCGTCGGTGAAGGCGACGAAGAAGGCGAGATAGCTGAAGGCGAGCAGCGCGTCCAGGAGCGTGATCGGCTGGGTCACCGAGCCCAGGGCCAACGACCGCGCCGCGACGGCGTGGAGGATCGGCGGGAGTTGCGGGGCGAGCGTGAGGCCGATCTCCGCGGAGATGAGGACGGCCCATCCGAGGCCCAACCCCATGGCGATCTCCCCGAGGCGGCCGACGAGATGCGCCGCGACCAGGGCATAGGTGATGAACGTCGCGGCGAAGATGACCGCGACGGCGACCCCGAACTCCCCGGCGATCCAGCTCGGCGGGTCCGCCGACCCCGTGAGGGCGAAGTAGCCCACGGGGACGGCCGCGCCCACCGTCGCGACGAGGCTGAGCGCGAAGGCGAGGTTCGCGTGGCCCACCCGGGTCCGATGGAGCTCGTTCCACTCATGCCGGCCGACCCAGAGCAACAGGATCCCGACGGCGCTGAACGCCGGGGAGAGGGCGAGCACGAGACCGTGGAACGGCAGCTCGCTCGACTGGGTGGTGAGCGCGACGAATCCGCTCGCGCTCTCCGCGAGGAAGCCGATCTTGAAGACCGTGAGGCTGAGGCGGAGGTTCGGGGGCAACGGACCCGGGATGCGCGGTCCGAGGAGTAAATCCTTGGGGTCCAGATGCCGACCGACGGGACCGAGGACCCTCGGGACTAACGCTCGTTCACGACCCGCTTCGAGCGGATGAACGACCCTTTCTTCAGGTCGGAGACCGCCTCGAGGATCTCCTCCCGGGTGTTCATGACGATCGGGCCGTACCACGCGACGGGTTCGTGGAGCGGCCGGCCCGAAACGAGGAGGAATCGGACCCCCTCGCTCCCCGCCCGGATCCGGACGGCCTCCCCGTCGCCGTAGAGGAGGGTGTGCCCGGGGGTCGTCCGGGCCTCGAGCGACGGATCGACCTCCCCCTCGTAGACGGGCGGCGGGGCCGGTCCTAGGGAGGGGAGGCCGCTCGGGTCGAACGATCCCGAACCCTCCATCACCTGGGCGAACGCCGTGTGGCCGGCCGGGATCGGACGATGGAACTCCGCGTCGGGCGGAAGCTCGACATCGAGGTACAGCGGATCGACGGGGATGTGGCGCACCGGCCCCTCCACCTTCTCGTGGGTCCCGGCGATCACCTTGACCGACCGGCCGTCCTCACCCCGGAGGGTCGGGATGCTCACCGCGTCGACGCCTCGGTATGCCGGGACCTCCATCTTCCGGGCGTGGGGGAGGTTCACCCAGAGCTGGAAGCCCGACAGGAGGCCCTCGGTCCGCTTCGGCATCTCCTGATGGAGGATCCCGCTGCCGGCGCTCATCCACTGGACATCGCCCGCCCCGATGGTCCCGGCGTTCCCTAGGGAGTCCTCGTGGTCGGTCGAGCCGTTCAACATGTAGGTCACCGTCTCGATCCCGCGGTGCGGATGCCACGGGAACCCGGCGAGGTAGTCCTCCGGGTTCGTGGAACCGAAGTTGTCGAGCAGCAGGAACGGATCGAGCAGAGGCACCTCGGAGTTGCCGAACATCCGGCGGAGCCGGACGCCGGCCCCCTCCAACGTGGGGGAGCCTCGGAACTTCCGCGCGACGTGACGGACCGTTTCCGGCATCTCCCGCCATCACCCCACGACGGTATTTCACCCCGGGCCGACCCGATCCCGAGCGTCGTTGGGCGCCACGACCCCGGGAACCGGGCCGCCCCAGCGTCTCGGGAAGGCTCGCCTGCGGGGCGTCTGGGGGAGTGGGCGGGCGGTGCCCAAATAGGCGGGTCCCCTCGAGGGCCATGGCCCGGACCGCCTCGGTCCTCGACTGGCTCCTCGAGCCCGACCAGCCGGCGATGCGATATCGCGCCCTCCGCAACCTCCTGGGCCGTCCGGACGACGATCCCGAGGTCCGCGCCGCCCGCCGGGAGATCCCGAAGCGCGGGTGGGCGCACGACCTCCTCAAGGACCGAGACCCCGAGGGGTGGTGGGTCGACGGCGGGAACCTCTACCTCCCCAAGTACCTCGCGACGAACTGGAAGCTCCTGGTGCTGGCCGACCTCGGCCTCTCCCGCGAGCTGCCCGAGATCGAGCGCTCCTGCCGGCTCTGGATCGACCGGTTCGCCACCGAGGACGGGGGGTTCGGGATCTCGGGGGGCCGGCGAGGGCACCACTGCCTCACCGGGAACATGACCCGGGCGCTCCTCCGGTTCGGCTACTCGGACCACCCGAGGGTGCAGAGGGCGGTCGATTGGCTATTGGCCACCTCGAGCCCCCTGGGGGGATGGTCGTGCTTCGGATCCGGCCGCAATCTCGACTCCTGGGAGGGCCTCGGCGCCCTCGCCGTCTGGCCGAGGGCCCGATGGACCGAAGAGACCCATAGGGTCGTCGATCGGGCCTGCGAGTTCTACCTGGAACGGGAGCTCCGTCGCCAGGGGCCGGACTATCCCCCGTGGCGGCGGTTCCACTACCCGGTGCACTACTACTACGACCTGCTCGTCGGCCTCGAGCTCCTCACGACGCTCGGCCACGGCGCCGACCCGAGGCTCCGGTTCGCCCTCGATCATCTCGCGAAGCGCCGGGGGAAGGACGGGCGTTGGACGCTCGACGGCGTCCATCCGGACGTCGAGGGTCGGATGGCCGACTGGTACCGCGCGCACCCGAAGCGCCGTCCCACCCCGCTCGCCCTCGAGGAGGTCGGGGCGCCGAGCAAGATCATCACCTACCGGGCGCTCCGGGTCGTGGAGCGCGTGCGGCCGGGCTCCGTCAATGGCGCCGCCCGGCCCAAGCCCTAGTCCCGCGACGCGGCGGATGGGCCCTCGACGAGCCGCGGGATCCGGCGGGCGAGCTCGGCGGCGTACGGGCCCAGCGCCTCCTCCCAGGGGGCGACGAGTCCGATGTCCGCCCTTCGGAGGATCGGGGCGCGGGGATCCGAGTTGAGGCCGACGAGCACGCGGGTCCGCTTGACGCCGACGAGGTGGTTCGCCTGCCCGCTCACCCCGACCGCGAGGTAGAGGTCCGGAGCGATGGAGGCTCCCGTGAGGCCGACCTGCAGCTGGGGGGGGACCCAGCCCGAGTCGACGACCCGTCGGCTCGCGGCGATCGAGGCGTTCAGGGGGCGGACCATCTCGAGGAGGCGGTCGATCGCCTGGGGGCCGCCCAGGCCCATGCCGATCCCGACGACGACGCGGGCGCCCCCCAGGCGGCCGTATCGGGGATCCCGTTCGAGCCGCGAATCGAGCGGTTCGAGCCGGGTCGCTCCGATCGGTCCGGGGAGCTCGATGCGCTCCACGGCCGGGGGGGCCGAGGCGAGCGGTCTCGCCATAAGCGAACCGGGCCGGATCGTGGCGAGCGAGGGGCCGTGGGGGGCGACCACCTTCGCCACCAGCCCTCCGCCGAACGACGGTTTCTGGTAGCCGATCCCGTGGTCGGGGTCCACGACGAGCCCGACGGCATCCCCCGTCAGGCCGAGATGGAGGGACGCGGAGATCCGGCCCGCCAACTCGCGGGACCACGGCGTCGAGAGGAACAGGGCCGCGGCGACGTGGGGCCGGCGCTCGAGGACGGAGCGGACGAGCGGGGCGACGCCCTCGGGAGAGGCCCACGACGATCGGCCGCCCGACCAGTAGAGCCGTCGGGCGCCGTGCCGCTGGAGCCGGTCGACATCGCCCGCCTCGAGCGGGCCGAAGCCGACGGCGGCCGGCCAGTACGGCTCGGCCAAGGTGAGCGGCGCCTGCAGGAGCGCGAGCGCGTCGGGATCGACCCCTCCCGTCGGCGGCGAGACGAAGACCAGGACCTCCCCCCCGTCCGGGACCTCGGCCGGCGGAGGACGGAACGGGGGCTCGGGAGGGCCGGGCCGGGCGAGCAGCTCTACCGTGGCCTCGACCGCCGGCCCGACCCGATCCGCCGTCGCCCCCGAGTCGAACAGCCGGGGGGTCCGGGTCGGTTCGTCGTTCGCGACGGAGACGACCCTGGTCGGCGAACCCGAGAGCCCGATCTCCGAAGGGGGCACGCCGAGGTCGCTCGCCCCGAGGACCTCAAACGGCCGGAGGGCGGCCGCCTGCCGAGCTTCCATCGAGGCGGGACGCAGCTTCGCGATCTTCTCCCCCACCGTGAGCAGCGCCGGCGGGGCGAGGCGGAACCGGGCCCATCCGAGCTCCGTGTCGACCGTGATCGTCAACATGCCGTCCGGAGCCGGCTCGATCCGCCGGGCCCCGTCGAGCATCGGGAGGCCGAGGAAGCCGGCGACCTGCGCCGGGACCTGACCCGTCGAGGAGTCCGTCGACCATCGGCCGGTGAGCACGAGCCTCGGCTCGAGCCGCCTCAGGCACTCGGAAAGCACCCGGGCCGTGACCCACGTGTCCGAACCGGCGAGGGCTCGGTCCGAGAGGAGGATCGCCCGGTCCGACCCGTGGGCGAGGGCCTGGGTGATCGGCGCCCGGGCCTCGGGAGGACCCATGCTGACGATCACGGACTCCTCGCCGGGAAGCTTCAACGTGGGGGCGACCAGCGCCGCCCGCTCGTCGAACGGGTTCAGGAAGAGGGGAGCGTTCGAACGGATGACCGTGTTGCGGACGGGATCGAAGGTCAGCTTGTCGAG